>NZ_JBEHFM010000069.1:0-542 GCF_040225675.1 Corynebacterium sp. KPL2680 | reverse complement strand
CTCCCATAGACTGGCGCACACCCAACGACGAGCAATAGCTCCTAAAGGCTTGTGAGGTGTACACACTGCCGTGATCGGAATGGAATATAGCTCTGTCAAGACTGCCGCGTACACCGTGTGCGTGGGCTAGGGCATCGATGACCAATAAGACCCGCATGTGGTCTGCGAGTGCATAACCTGCACGTTTGCGTGAATGAAGTGTCAATGACTGTGGCCACATACATGTTTGTCCCTCCCTTACACGGAAGGTAGATAAATATCGCCGACGTAAACGCGGTTCGGCTCGTTGGCTGTGAATAAGCGGGCCTAGTAAATCTGGCATGACGCGGTGGCCAGGCTTACGCCTGACAGTGATGCATCGGCGGCGTTTGGTGAAGCCTCTAAGTCCCATGGCTTTCATAATTCGTGCAACTTTCTTGTAATTTATCGGGCCGAAAACCGTATCACTGTTGAGGCTTGCAGCGATGGTCAAGTCCGTTTGAGTGGTGTTTCTACCTTTCGATAGAGCATGCAGTGTGATGGTGTCAGGGGCCAGCACGTGC
>NZ_JBEHFM010000068.1:0-609 GCF_040225675.1 Corynebacterium sp. KPL2680 | reverse complement strand
CGTCGAGCAAAGGCAGCTGCCTTGGCCTTACCTAAGCGTTTTATCTTGGTGGGCCCGCCGTAGCGTGCAAGTAGGTGCAGGACCCATTTGCGGTGGAATATTTGGCCGCGAATGGCCTGCTCGAATTGCGGGTAGCAACCAACAAGTGCGCTTCGAATCTGGTTGATGAGCCTTGTGTATGAGCGTGCTAAGTCTTCGTCGATGCCGTTGAGGACTTTCAACTGGAGGAAGGCTTCTTCGACGCGGTCGACACTGCGAAGGGATTCTGGAAGGTTCTTTGCAGCGTGGGCGATGATGTAGGCATCCCGGATATCAGTTTTGGCGTTTCCGGCATGGATGCGTGAGAGCTGACGCATTGCCAAGCCGGGAAGATAGCGCACATCAATTCCAAGGTCTTGGGCTACCGCGACAGTAAGCCGACCAATGTTATTTGGCTGGTCAACAACGACAAGGACCTTGTTGTTACCAGAGTAGAAATTCGAAAAGAGCGCGCGTAAGGACTGCTCGTTTTGATTGATTCGTTTGGACAGGACCTGGGCGCCGTGGCTATCTAAGACGCAGGCGTGGTGGAAGTATTTTCCAACATCCATTCCGATGACATAGTCGTAG
>NZ_JBEHFM010000067.1:0-664 GCF_040225675.1 Corynebacterium sp. KPL2680 | reverse complement strand
CAAAATGGTAATAAGAAAGCCGCTGCTTAACCCCTAAGCAGCTTAACAACGTGTCCACGATTTGCGGGCAACCCCACCGGGGGCGTGCTGATGTGCTAGGCGCCTAGGTTCACGATAAATGGATGAGTAAGAATCATCCTCGATGCCCCGTCTGTAGCAGGGCGTGCACCAAAATACGGGACTACAAGCACCAATCCGCCAGCGATGGCGATGGAACGCCTGTAAAGCCACTGCCACTCGCGCTAGAGGCCGACCCAGGAAAGTGGACGAATCAGGGCGCAGACCCACGAGCCAAAGCACACACCCTAGCCAACCAAGAAACACAAGCCACCATCGGCCGTGAATACGGCCGACCAGCAACTTTCGACAGTACCTACAACCACTCTATGGGAATACACAAAGGCCACATGCCCTAAACCACGCAGTCCACCAACACAAAATGTCGTTTACCCCGACACGCCGGAAAACAACACATTTGGGGATGCGGACATTTTTTAGGACTATTCAGAGTAGCAGCTTGCGTCGGCGTTGATTGATGCTTAATCCGCCGAACTCAAGCTTGATTCTTCGTTCGTTGTAGAAGTCGGCATATTCATGAATCGCTTTCTCTAGTTCCTCACGATGGCGTCATTTACGTCCATAGAACATCTCATTTTTCATTCGG
>NZ_JBEHFM010000066.1:0-669 GCF_040225675.1 Corynebacterium sp. KPL2680 | reverse complement strand
GGCGACCACCGTAGTACCTTTCGATTCCGTAACCACACTTCCTCGAAAGGGATAACCACGATGGCCGCTAGCCCATATTCTATAGACCCGACTACCTACTTAGACGAATTACTTGCCCAAGCATCCCCAGATCTCATGCGCGAGATGCTTCAAGGATTCATCAACCAAATCCTATCGACTCAAGCAGACCAGATCTGCGGCGCCGACTACGCCACCACGTCTAAGTCTCGAACCAATGTCCGCAACGGCTACCGCCACCGCGATCTTGATACTCGCGTTGGCACCATTGATGTCGCTGTACCCAAACTACGTACCGGGTCATTTTTCCCGGACTGGTTATTGCAACGACGCACTCGGGCAGAACGAGCACTAACAACCGTAATAGCTACCTGCTATTTAAAAGGCGTGTCCACACGCAGGATGAACGATCTCGTCGCCAGTTTGGGAATTAATAATCTTTCAAAGTCGCAGGTATCTGACATGGCTAAAGACCTGGACGAGATGGTCGAAGACTTCCGTACCCGACCACTCGATACCGGTCCATACCTGTATGTTGCCTGTGATGCATTGACCATGAAAGTCCGCGAAGGAGGACGCGTGGTCAAAGCTTCCGTCCTCGTGGCTACCGGGGTTAATGCCGAAGGCTATCGTGAGCTATTGGGCATGCAG
>NZ_JBEHFM010000065.1:0-728 GCF_040225675.1 Corynebacterium sp. KPL2680 | reverse complement strand
AGGAATACCCCGGTAAGTCCGCGGGCTTTTAAGTCCTGGAAGAAGCCTTTCCACGACGCGTTGGATTCCGCGGTGGCAACGTGCATGTCAAGCATTTCGCGGTACCCGTCGGCGTTGACTCCGGTGGCAAGCAGCACTGAACATGTGACCACCCGGCCGCCTTCGCGCACTTTGATTGTCAGCGCGTCGCAGGACAGGTAGGCGTAGCCGCCGGGATCGAGCGGACGGTTTTTGAAATCGGCGACCATCTCGTCGAGTTCTTCTGCCATGCGTGAAACTTGGGATTTCGACATGTTGGCAATGCCTAGTGTTGCCACCAGATCATTCATCCTGCGGGTGGATACCCCTTTGAGGTAGCACGTGGCGATCACAGTCGATAAGGCCCGTTCTGCCCGCGTACGGCGTTCTAACAGCCAGTCCGGGAAGAATGCGCCGTGACGCAACTTCGGTACTGCGACATCGATCGTGCCGACACGGGTGTCAAGGTCGCGGTGGCGGTACCCATTGCGGTGGTTGACGCGTTCGGTGGAGACAACCGCTGTATTCGGCGCCGCAGACGGTGTCGGCCTGGGCGGAGAGGATTTGGTTGATAAACCCTTGCAGCATCTGGCGCATCAAGTCAGGGGAGGCTTGAGCGAGCAGATCATCCAATGCGGTTACCCTCGAGTAGTGGACACCCTATTAGTACGGATCTTGTGTCCGTAGGAGAGGATGTTCATTGTGAGTTC
>NZ_JBEHFM010000064.1:0-780 GCF_040225675.1 Corynebacterium sp. KPL2680 | reverse complement strand
GACGCGTGGTCAAAGCTTCCGTCCTCGTGGCTACCGGGGTTAATGCCGAAGGCTATCGTGAGCTATTGGGCATGCAGGTTGCTACATCTGAGTCTGTGGCGTCGTGGACTGGGTTCTTTAGGGATCTTAAAGCTCGCGGACTTAATGAGGTCTATCTTGTCACCAGTGACGCGCATCTAGGAATCCAGCATGCGATTAGTGACGTGTTGCCGAATGCGTCCTGGCAGCGGTGTCGAACGCACTTTTCTAAAAACCTGTCTTCGATGGTTGCCAAGACCCAGTGGCCAACCCTATCGGCGATGTTTCATACGATATTCCAGCAACCAGACTCGGAATCGGTGTGGTCCCAAGCACGTGAGGTCGTAGCGTTTTGTGAAGATAAATTCCCCCACGTTGCCAGCTACCTGGAAGAAGCCCTCGACGAGCTCTTAGCTTTTACCAACGCCCCGAAATCCGTCTGGAAGAAAGTCTGGTCGAATAACCCTACTGAACGGCTCAATCGTGAAATCCGCAGGCGTACGGATGTTGTAGGCATCTTCCCCAATCGTGACGCTGTCGTGCGCCTTGTTGGTGCTGTCCTAGCAGAACAACACGATGACTGGATCCAGCAAAACCGCTACATGTCACTAACCAGCCTGGAACAGACCAAAGCATTGATTACCGCCAACGTCATAGACGCTGACACCACCAAGGAGGTCGCATGAACCAGTTAAAGCACCGAGCACGTGCTGGCCCCTGACACCATCACACTGCATGCTCTATCGAAAGGTAGAAACACCA
>NZ_JBEHFM010000063.1:0-782 GCF_040225675.1 Corynebacterium sp. KPL2680 | reverse complement strand
ATGGTAATAAGAAAGCCGCTGCTTAACCCCTAAGCAGCTTAACAACGTGTCCACGATTTGCGGGCAACCCCAGTTTTACCACCAAACCCTCAGATGTTAAGAACCAAAAGTTTTGGGATAACAGCTGGAGTCTTTTCGAATCGGCAATCGGGTTAAGCCAGTCAGATACGCCAGAAAATAGAGCCAAGTTCATGCGCGATTTCGACGTGATGACTAAAGATCGATCGATCACGGCATACACCATGGCATTGTTTTGGGCGCGTCCACTCTACTTCCTGACTTTTGATTCAGTTATCACCAAGTATCTTGCCCAAGACTCCGCATTAGGAATCAATATTCAGAAGAATGTTTCAACGGGTAAAGATTATTTGCTCACGCTCGATGACATTCGAGAATGGCTTACTACCGCCGAGATCGAACCAGCCAACTTTCCCCGGTTGTCTTATGAAGCATGGGTTTTCAACCAAGAACCAACAGATGCTACTACCCAAACTGCAGAGTCTTCGTCGGAAGAAGACCCCTTTACCATCCCTAAACTAATAGAAGAAGGCTGTTTTATTCCGAAAGACGATCTCGAGCTTATGCTGGAGCGCCTGAAAGAAAAGAAGAATCTGATTCTCCAAGGACCACCGGGTACAGGAAAGACATGGCTTGCACGTCGCTTGGCATATATCTTGTGCAAGTCGGATGCAGAAGAACTAGTCACTGGTCAAGTCCGTTTGAGTGGTGTTTCTACCTTTCGATAGAGCATGCAGTGTGATGGTGTCAGGGGCCAGCACGTG
>NZ_JBEHFM010000062.1:0-833 GCF_040225675.1 Corynebacterium sp. KPL2680 | reverse complement strand
CAAAATGGTAATAAGAAAGCCGCTGCTTAACCCCTAAGCAGCTTAACAACGTGTCCACGATTTGCGGGCAACCCCAAGATGCAAAAATCATCGCATGTATGGGTCCTTTTAGTGCAGCATTTTTAGCATTTCCAGCTTTTGCAATGGACTCTTTTGGTATTGGCATAGCCTGTTTAGCCCATCTCATTTTCCTATTTCCTCCCTTTGGAGACGGAAGAATATTGTGGCAACGGCACTAAAGAATCGACAAACTAATTCATTAGTCAGAACGCAACTTGTCAGCATCTTTTATACCGAGAACCTTGTCAAAGAAGGTCTGATGGGTTGTGCATGAGTGCCTAATCCACATAAGGAGATGAAACAGAATCGCTACTGTAGCTTGACGAGAGCCGACCAATAAGGCCAAGATTGATGCGATTGAAAAGAAGCTGCTTGCTAAACACTGAAATGGATGCCCATCTGGGAAGTAAGCGTACCGCCCTGTTCCCTAGGCCTGGTCATTTCCAACGATCCGTAGCCAGAGTTGATGGTCTTGGTATAAAACCCATTACGGTGATTGCCGCCGTGAGCTAGTTCACCTTTAGGCTTTCGTCTTCCGGCCGGCATGGCCGTAGCCCAAATGCGCATGACTTTCCGCCTGCAGAGCATCGATGGAAGTCGACAGCTCGCCGATCAAACTCGCGAGAGCAGGATTTTACATCAGTTTCTCGCTGATCTCATTGCCCCCATTACGTTGTTAGCAGTTCCGCTTGAAGAAGCCCAGGATTCGTAACTCTGCCCCTGTGCAGGGACAGGTTATGTTTGTCTGCGTTCCTTTTGCTTTTCTTTTTCAG
>NZ_JBEHFM010000061.1:0-903 GCF_040225675.1 Corynebacterium sp. KPL2680 | reverse complement strand
AACCAAGTCTTCGGCTATACTGACCACAGCAGCATAGCTAGCCCCCGATGTGTCCACTTTCCGGGGGTCAGGCCCAAGCTTCGGTCCGCATCGAATCTGACAGCGCCCATCCGACGATCCGCCGGGAGTAGACGTCGGTGACAAACGCGGTGTAGACGAATCTTTTTCGTGTCCGTACATAGGTAATGTCGGCCACCCACAGCTTATTCGGTCCTTGAGCTTTAAATTCACGCTCGACCAAGTCCGGGCGCAAATCAGGCACATTAGGCTTACGGGTTGTGATTGGTGATCCGCCTTTGCCAGAAACGCCAGCCAGGCGCATCAGTCGGGCGGTTTGTTCACGCCCGATATCGATTCCTTCACGGCGAAGTGCATGCCACATTTTCCGCACACCGTAAACACCATAATTATCTCTATGAACAGCACTAATGCGTTCAACCAACGCAGCATCACGAAGGCGACGAGCACTTAACCCGCGAGCCTTGGACTGGCGATAACCACGCGAGGTGATAAACCCACCAGCCCGGTTATTTTTCAACGTCTTACAAATGAACTCGACAGAGAAACGATTCCGGTATTCATCGATGAACCGGATCATTTCTTAACGTTTGGGGTCGAGTTCCGACGCGAAAAAGCCGACGCGGCCTTCAGCAGCTCATTAGTGTCGCGGAGCTCTTGATTTTCACGACGTAGCCTGGCATTTTCGGCGGCCAAATCTTCAGGCACAGGTTCTGGGATGCTCCCCGCACGCCGGGCCTGCTGGGTCCATTGACGAGCCGTGTGCCATGAAACCCCCAGCTTTGGGGCTACTGCCTGGCATGCGGCCTGCATCGACATATTTTCCGCCAAGATGCGGTCTTCCACGAGACGGACCACACGGTCCTTTGCATCCTGGTCAAATTT
>NZ_JBEHFM010000060.1:0-960 GCF_040225675.1 Corynebacterium sp. KPL2680 | reverse complement strand
TGTCGCGACTGACCTGTCAACCATCACGACCACTTACCCAGGAACAGACTGTCAAATAAGTCATGAATTCGGACACCTCCGGGCGCACAATGTGAAGTCTCGAGACATCGTTCCTATGGTCTCTCGAGGCTTTTCTTTTTTGTGGTGCCCTGGGCGGCGTGGAGTTTGGGGTTAAACGACAAAAGGGGATGCGGACGAAATCTTGGAGGATTTTCCGTATGTCTAATATTCGATACACGAATGCGCAACGACTTAAGGCGTTAGAGGTATTCGACAGGACTCAATCTGTCACAAAGACTGTCCGCGAGTTGGGTTACCCAGGCCGTTGGACGCTCCACCTCTGGATTAGACAGCGGTCTGAACCACCATCTTCTCCTATTCGGCGGACAACGCTGAAACGCTACCCGTTTACGACAAAGCTTAAAGCAGTCGAGCTTTTCAACTCCGGTATGTCTCCTGATGCCGTTGCAGCCGAGTTGTCGCTGAACTCGAAAATGAGCGTCTATGCTTGGGCCCAACGATTCCGTGAGGAAGGAAAGTGGGGCTTGATGAGCGCAACTGAACGCAAACAGTCAGCTGGCATCGTAACTCACAAAGCCTTGGAGAAGTCGCTTCCAGATGATGCGGCACAGCTTAAGAAACTGGCAGCGCGACTATCAGCAGAAAAGGCCGTGCTAGAAAAAGAGCTGGAAGAAATAAAAAAAGACGACAGCATCGACCCAACCAATCTCAGTAACAGATTCAAAACTATTGTGGTCGATGCGTTACGGTCTGCTTTTCCGATTTCACTGCTGCTTGACATTGTCGGACTATCGTCTTCTAGCTTCTATTATCAGCTCAAAGCCTTGAAGAGTCCTTCAAAGTATGCGGAGCTGACCGAAAAAATTACCGAAATCGTAAAAGACTCCGAATTCAGCTACGGCTACCGTCGCGTCTGGATTCAATTGAAGCAATCGGGAA
>NZ_JBEHFM010000059.1:0-1058 GCF_040225675.1 Corynebacterium sp. KPL2680 | reverse complement strand
TTTGCGGACTGCCTTGACGATGGCCATGTTGCGGTTGGGACTATTCATAGTGTCAAACATGTCGCGACTGATGAGTATGTCATGAGTCGCGACATGCTTGACAGGTCAGTCGCGACATCGTTGACAAACCGGCATCTTAGTCGTTTTTGTTCTGGGGTGCCGGTTTTTCGTGTTTTGGGTCTAGGGGTGGGTCGCCTGGGCTAAACGACAAAAGGGGATGCGGACATTTTTTAGGACTATTCAGAGTAGCAGCTTGCGTCGGCGATGAGGTCATGGTCTGGCACAACCGCCAGTGAGACGAATTCTACCCCGTCATTTTCCTGGATGCGCTGCGCATTAAAGTCCGCGACGGTGGCCGAGTGGTCAACAAGTCCGCGTACATGGCAATTGGTGTGGCTCTTGACGGTATTAAGCACATTGTGGGGTTGTGGATTGCCAAAGAAGAAGGTGCTTCCTTCTGGGCGCAGGTGTGCTCTAACCTGGCTAATCGTGGGGCCAAAGACGTCTTTATCGTCTGCTGTGACGGGCTGAAAGGCCTGCCGGAAGCAGTAGAGGCAACCTGGCCGCACTCTATGGTGCAAACCTGTATCGTGCACCTGATTCGTGCCGCTAACCGGCAGGTCACCTACGGGGATCGCCGGGGCGTATCGGCCGCGTTGAAAAAGATCTACACCGCCGCGGATGAAACCACAGCACAGGTTGCTTTAGACGAATTTGAAGCCTCTGAATTAGCAGAAAAGTATCCACGCTCAGTCAAAGTCTGGCGAGATGCTTGGGCGCGTTTCGTACCGTTTCTGCAGTTCCCGCCAGCAGTCAGAAAGGTAATCTATGACGGCGAATTCGATTGAATCATTCACCAATGAACTGCGTAAAGCTACCCGCAACAGGGTGCAGTTCACCAACGATGAATCAGCGCTGAAAACGCTATGGCTGATGATCTGCAATATCGAAGACAAACGCGCTGCAAAGAGAGCGAAGCAGGGCAAACGAGTCTCAAGAACAGCCGGCAGACTCATGGAAGGAGCCCGAGTTTCCGGCTGGAAACAAGCCATCAACCA
>NZ_JBEHFM010000058.1:0-1126 GCF_040225675.1 Corynebacterium sp. KPL2680 | reverse complement strand
CTACGGTGGTCGCCGGCCTCATTCATAAGGGGCCCACCGTCAGTTACAGATACACCACGCTACTGGACGCAACCTGGAGCCCCTGATGAATATGCGGAAGCGCTCTACCCAAATCGTCCTAAAAAGCAGTTCTACCTTTTTACGGCTATTGGAATTGCCCTTGCAGTTATAGGCTTCGTTACCTTGCATGTCTTGTTTAAAGGCGATGAGGCTTCCAGCGCAGTATCGTTAGTTAAATTTATTCCACTTATTTGCATGCCGATTGGTATAGCTATTGACGTAAAAAGATTCTCTAAAGTCTAAATTCGTCGTCGGATCCAGCCTTTAGAGAAGTCGGACCCTTTCTGCAATTCCCGCCTGCGGCACGGCGGGTGTGTTACACCAGAGAGTGTCTGATGGTTTGTGTGTGGGAACCTATCCGGCTCTGTCCACCAAATGGGGGTCAGGTCCTTGTCTCGTCGATTGACCGTCTCGCCCGCTCGTTAGCAGACTTGCGCGGCATTGTTGATGAACTCACCAACAAAGGTGTGACTGTTACTTTCCTGCATGAGAATCTCGCGTTTGCGAAAGACACCACGGACCTACGTGCAGATTTAATGCTAGGAATTTTAGGTTCGTTTGCGGAGTTTGAGCGGGCCATTATCCGCGAGCGCCAAGCGGAGGGGATTACGCTGGCGAAAAAGGCAGGAAAGTACAAAGGCCGCAAACCCGCCCTTAGCCCACAACAGGTAGCGGAGATTAAGAGGCGCGTGCTGGCGGGGGAGCCAAAGGCAGAGCTAGCACGGGAGTTTGGGGTCACTCGCCCTACTGTGTATCGGGCATTAAAACACCTAAGGCATAGCGGCAAGAAAACCTGATGTTTTATGCACGCAGGTTCCCAATGCGTTTAAGGCGATAAACGAGAATGACTAGTACCGCACGACTAGACTAAAGTTAGTGAGGCCAAGGCCGGTGCAATTAGAAGCCATCCTCCCCGGATTCTAAGGATTGTGGAAACACCTGACCTTGATTGGTGGTGTTTGTGGTGTCGAGTCGTTGGGATCCTTCGCCTGGGGTTGCCCGCAAATCGTGGACACGTTGTTAAGCTGCTTAGGGGTTAAGCAGCGGCTTTCTTATTACCATTTTG
>NZ_JBEHFM010000057.1:0-1177 GCF_040225675.1 Corynebacterium sp. KPL2680 | reverse complement strand
GACTCAACGTCCTCTACGCCATGATGCGCAACCACGAGTATTACCACGACCCCGCCCCAGCAAAAGAAGCCGCAGCAGCTTAACCCCTAACAGTGAAACAAGCCGACTGGGAAAAATCCCAGTCGGCTACCAATCGCGCGCAAAACAACACACCTAAAAATCCCGAGTTGGAGATCTGCCCCCGTCCACCCCACCCGCGAGATTGACAAACTACATAGGAACACCCCCTATTGGGGTATCCTTTCTTCTATTATTATTCTCGAGTTGCGAGTAGTCCGGAGCCCCTTACAATTATGGGTGTTCCAGTTTAAATCTGCTGGATAAACACCTAATGTAACTACCTCGAAAGGACTAGTCCATGGAAGATATCCTGGTAAACGGCATCCTAGCTTCTCTGAGTACTGCTCGCGATCTCGGCCTCGAAGTACTCGAAAATGGATCCGCCCTGTTTGACGCTGCCGCAACTTCTTCTGAGGGCTCTTCCCAGAAACTGGAAGGGTCCTCTGAAGCAGGCAAGCACTTTTACCACATCATTGACGCAATCGGATAAATTGTAATCCTACGAAGTCCGACCCCTGTGCCTACGCGGGGAGTCGGACTTTTTCTATACCGTTTCCGTTTCCCCAACAAACCTTGCGCGAAACGTAGGGCTCGCCCTCCGGAAAGTGGACACGCTAGGGGTTGGGCACATTTGTAGAAAGAGAAACGATGGAGCTTTAAAACGTAGTAAATCCGCTTTGTCATCAGTAGCGACATGCTTAGCAAGCCAGTCACAGCTGAGCCTTTTGGCCTACGCCTCGCCTCAGCGCCGTAGAGGCCAAGTACTATATCTCCGAGCCGCCAACAGCGCCCATTAAAGCGAAACCAAGTCTAAGTCGCTTCAGTTAATTCTCTTTACTGAAAATGAATAGAAAGATAATAGTCAGCACTGCAAATACAATAATAATTCCGTGTCACCATTTAACAAACACGGAAATTACCATTTAGAGGGCCACAATTGTAGCTAGAATCTTATTCCACATAACTGCTCGCCAAATCGTTTTTGATTCAGTACCGAAATGGGATTTACATCAGTTACCCCCTAAGTGTGCATCACAATCGGGTTGCGTCCAGTAGCGTGGTGTATCTGTAACTGACGGTGGGCCCCTTATGAATGAGGCTGGCGACCACCGTAGTA
>NZ_JBEHFM010000056.1:0-1225 GCF_040225675.1 Corynebacterium sp. KPL2680 | reverse complement strand
TGGTTTGATCGTGTCTTCCGTGACAGCCCCTTGTTGGGCAGGAAGACTGATAATCATGAAGAAGTTTTCAAAACACACTCCTGAGCAGATCGTGGCCAAACTTGATAAAGCCCGATCCATGAAGGCCTCGGGTAGTACCTTAGCCGAAGTCTGCCGCGACCTCGGTGTTAGCGAGGCAACCTACCGTCGCTGGGTCAAGCAGTACGGCGAGATGTCCCGCAGTAAACCCCGCCGCTTTAAAGAACTGCAGGAAGAAAACGCCAAGCTTACCCGCCTACTCGGAGAAGCCGAGTTGGAAAAAGCGCTACTAAAGGAGCTTGCGGAGGGAAAATTCTGACCCCGGCACGCAAATATGAAGCCATTGATTACGCTGTATCCGTGGGCTATTCGGTGCGCTTTGCCTGTCGCGTGGTCGGGGTATCTAGAGCGGCGTACTACAACGCCCGCACACGCCACCAGCAGCCCAGCGTGGATAAGTACGCTGCTCTACGCAGGTGGCTCGTCACTTTCACTGGTGAGCACCGACGCTGGGGCTATCGCCGTGCTTGGGTGAAAGCCCAGGCCAGCTGGTTTTACCTGTGGCCGTGATGTGGTGCGCCGGCTGTGGCGCCAGGAGGGTTTGCGGGCTTGTGCTTGCAAAGCTGGTAAGCAACGGTGCTTGCCTGTGCCAACGCCGCGTACGCAGCCAGCGACATGTCCGGGGCACGTGTGGGCACTGGACTTCCAGTTCGATAGCGACTACCAGGGCAAAGCCTTTTAAGATCTGCAACGTGATCGACGAGTTTACCCGTGAGCATGTTGGTTTCGAGGTCGCTCGGTCAATTACTGCTACTGCGGTGATTGACCTGCTGGAGAACGTGAGCTGCTGTGCGTGGCAGGCCTCGGGTGTTACGTATGGATAACGGCCCGGAGTTCATCAGCCGTGAGCTGGCTAGTTGGGCTGCTAAGCAAGGCACTGTCGAGGCGTTCATCCCACCGGGAATGCCATGGCATAACGGGTTTGTGGAGTCCTTCCACAACCGGCTACGCTACGAGTTGTGAGAGGACGAGATGTTCGACGACCCCGCCCATGCGTCGCGTTGCCTGCGACTGTGGTCGAAGCGCTATAATACCTATCATCCTCATTCGAGCCTAGGGTTTATCCCGCCGACTGAGTACGCCAACCAATGGCACCAAACCCAGGAAGGCACTCAAACCGCCCGGTCTTAAAAACCAGCCCGGCCCA
>NZ_JBEHFM010000055.1:0-1276 GCF_040225675.1 Corynebacterium sp. KPL2680 | reverse complement strand
AACCAAGTCTTCGGCTATACTGACCACAGCAGCATAGCTAGCCCCCGATGTGTCCACTTTCCGGGGGTCAGGCCCAATGACTACGGTGTCACTGAAGAGAGGCCATACCCCAGCGAGGATTAACGAAGTCAGCGAGAAGCTGATGGAAATCCTAGGATCGCCGGCTTGATTAACGAATTGTCGACCCCACCAGTTAACGCTGGCTTGCGAACGAAGATGATACACATTTGAGCTACGGCCACTTGACATCGGTCTAGATGCTTGCGTTCCTTCCTTGAAACAGAATCTAAAGCCGATGAGATGGACTGCTCAGTACATGGGGATTTCTGGACCTTGGTTACGGAATTTTTCGAGCAAGGACCCGAATTCGACCTCCCATATATGAAACTCACTCGGCAAGAATGTAGGTTCCTTTTTCTGCCGAGAAACGACATCAGCTTGAGCTGCTTCACGCGTAGCAAAAGCAGCCAATATATCTGGGCTAATTTCCTGGTGGCGCGCGGAGGAATTTTGCGCATATCCTTCTCTAAAAACGAGATAAACGAGGTTCGGGAAATGGCACTTGTTTAGTTTCCCTCTCCAGCCCTGAAGGGGAACTTCTTCAGCCCAACAGGTCATATCTGAAGAATCAACATGCTCGCCCATGGCGCGCTCCTGCTCTCTGGTTAAAGCTACTCCGACAAATTCTTCGTCATACGTAGCTTCCATACGCGCAAAGAGCACAAAAATTTTAGCTTGGTTACTGTTATCTGAAGTTCTACCTGTTAAACCTTGCATGCTTCTCTAAACGGTTCAGTGTCAACAGTCGCAGTGTAAGTTTTATCACCGTCTACGATAGTTCCCGTAGTCGTGCCAATAAAGTTCGTATCCACTAAGCCATTGCAACGAAACTCAATGTTTTTCTGTTCGAGTTTGGATTGTCCCTGATTGTAAGAACGCGTAGGAACGCCAGACTTTAATGGTGCGTCTTTCCATACCATCCAATACTGGTACTTAAGTTTACTCTCGTGTTTGATAGAAGTTACCGGACGACTACACTTAGTCACCGGCTTAAAACCGATGATCCTTGCATCACCATCGCCGGTCTTAGTTCGTACATGAACTTCTGTAGGCTCGAGTACGCACGGTCCATAGTCTGGAGTTGCAGCGTACGGTTGAGCGGCGGGAGCACTACTGGACCTGGCCCCTGGAGCGTGTCATGGGGTTGCCCGCAAATCGTGGACACGTTGTTAAGCTGCTTAGGGGTTAAGCAGCGGCTTTCTTATTACCATTTTGA
>NZ_JBEHFM010000054.1:0-1377 GCF_040225675.1 Corynebacterium sp. KPL2680 | reverse complement strand
CAAAATGGTAATAAGAAAGCCGCTGCTTAACCCCTAAGCAGCTTAACAACGTGTCCACGATTTGCGGGCAACCCCAATTCAGAATTTTGAGGTTACCACTCGTTTAGTGGACACCCGATTAGTGCGGATTTTGTGTCCGTAAGAGAGGATGTTCATTGTCAGTCAACAACGCCAGAAATACACGCCGGAGTACCGGCGTGAAGCCGCAAACCTAGTAATCGAGTCAGAACGCCCAATTGCTCATGTAGCGAAAGAAATTGGTGTCGCACCTGGCCTTTTAGTCCGGTGGGTAAAAAATGAGCGTCAACGCCTAAGGATCCTCTGATGGGCTAAGCGAGGCGGCTCTTCGTGCTGAGAATGCTCGTCTGCGTCGTGAGCTGGCAGAAGCCAAGATGGATAACGAGTTTTTGCCTTAAAGCGACAGCCTTCTTCGCTTTAAGGCAACGCGAACAGAAAAGTTCGAATTAATGCAGCCAGAGCAAGGCTAACTACAGCATCAAGCGCATGGCACGCCTTTTGAAGGTGTCTCGGTCTGGATACTACAAATGGGCCCATATGCAGCAGCAACGCCTATCCGGTAAAGATGATCGGACATCTTTTTACGATGATGTTGATCGCAAGATTCACCAGATCTGGAAAGACTCCGACGAGTGTCAGATGCGAGTTTTTGGTACCGGTGTTCTGGGGACTCGGTACTGCCGTGTTCTGGGTAGTTGGTACCGGGGCGGGACGACGGAGTCGGCTCGGCTGATTGCTTTATTCGTCCGGTTCCATTGGGGAGGTGGCTTTGCGCATGTCAAAGTCTCCTATGCGGATTCGGAGGCCGCTATTAAGGCAGTTTACGAGTGAGGGTCTGACCCCGGAAAGTGGACACGTCGGGGGTTAGACCCCACCCCAATGTATGTGTGATCTGCGTATAGCTAGCACCGCCAAGGCACATCGCAAGGATCTGTTTGAAGTTAGCCACAACAATGAGCTTCTTCCAAGTAGAAGCTGCTGCGACACCAACGAATCGTGGTGTCGCCAACATCAACTATGAAAGAAAAACCCTTGCAGTACCAGGTAAGCGTAACCCTGGTACCAACTACGCAGACTCACGGTACCAACTACGCGGACTCACGGTACCAACTACCCCAAATCCACAACGAGGTCTATGGTACCCCGCGAATTACCGCAAACTCGCCGAGCGCTACCAGATCACCTTGAATCGCAAGACTGTGGCCAAGCGGATGCACCTGATGGGCATTGAAGGGATGTCACCGCGTGCCTTCGTCCCAGCGACAACGATCCAAGCCAAGCGTAGGGTTGCCCGCAAATCGTGGACACGTTGTTAAGCTGCTTAGGGGTTAAGCAGCGGCTTTCTTATTACCATTTTGA
>NZ_JBEHFM010000053.1:0-1439 GCF_040225675.1 Corynebacterium sp. KPL2680 | reverse complement strand
TGAACTGGCCCCCGAAAGTTGGACTGGTTTAATTCTAGGTGATGAGGGGTTCAAGGGTCTGATTCCGATATTGCATCGGGGTCAGGCCCTTGAGTCGTTGTTGGATGCGTTCGGTGTTGTACCACTGGATGTAATCTTCGATCGCTTGGTTGAAGTCTTCGACGGTGTCGAAGACTTCCCCGTGGTACATCTCGGTCTTTACGTGCCCGAAGAAGTTCTCCATTACTGCATTGTCGTAGCAGTTGGCTTTACGCGACATCGACTGAACACCACCGTTGTCACCGATCAGGTTACGCCAGGAGGAATGCTGGTACTGGAATCCTTGATCGGTGTGCATCATCCACCCAGGCTTCGGTGCACAGGCTGCGATCGTCTTGGACAAAGAATCGGCGGTAAACGCTGCCGTCGGCGATGTGGCCACGGTGTGAGCAACGATTGAGCGGTCGAACAAGTCCATCACCGGTGACAAATACACTTTTCGGCCTGCGACCCTGAACTCGGTGACGTCGCTGACAAAGACGGTGTTTGGCGTGTCTGGGGTGAATTTGCGGTCGAGTTTGTTGTCAGCGATGTGGCTTATAGTTCCTGCGTAGGAAACATACGGCCTGCGTTGGCGGATCTTGGCTCGAAGACCCATCTGATGCATGAGTTTGTAGACGAGTTTGTGATTGACCACCCAGCCCTTGTTGCGCAGGTCCAGCAACACCCGCCGGTAGCCGTAGCGATGCTTGTTAGCCTCGAAGCTTTCTAGGATCGCGTCCTTGATCGCAGCGTGCTTATCTGGCTCGCTGAGTCGTTTCTGGTGATAGAAGAATGTCGACCGTGGGATACCTGCTGCCTCTAGGAGGTACTCTAAGCGGTGGTGAGACTTGAGGATGACGATCGCCTGAACTTTCAGGCGTGTCCCTGATTCCTCAAGTCCCGCAATTTTTTTAGATAAGCGTTTTCAGCTTCCAACCGTGCGATCTGGCGGCGCAGCTTGTCTTCTTCTGTAAGCCGCTTCGGTGCGGCCGAGCCTTTAGGCCTGCCCTTCGATTTCGGTTTCAACGCCTCAACGCCGTCTTTGCGCCATTTCCGCGCCCAGTCTTTGACGAGCTGGTCTGACGACAGTCCAAACTCGCGGGCAAGATCCATTCTTGTCTCGCCGGCAAGGTAGCGCTCGACAACTTCCTTCTTCACCTCGAAGGGGTAATGCTGCTTAGTCGGTTTCTCCACAAGACATAGCCTGCCACGCAGCACAAACCGACGGTAGAGACTCCGCACGGCGTGTCTGGAGACCCCGAGAGCATTGGCAGCTGCTTTACACCCCATGCCCTGCTCGAAACACTCCACCAACTGCTCGCGCTGATATTCGCTCAACGAACTTCGTGCTCTCAAAGAAAACTACTCCCTACTAGTCGGTAACTGATTTCTCAGTCCAACTAATGGGGAGCAGTTCA
>NZ_JBEHFM010000052.1:0-1764 GCF_040225675.1 Corynebacterium sp. KPL2680 | reverse complement strand
AATGGCCGTGGCCTTTCCCGACCGCTTCGACAAATACCTATAAACCTAGCCCCACACACAAACAACTTGACACGCTCACCTGCACTTTCAATAATCCAAAGAGCAATCAGGCATAACACTGCCATTGCTAAGGTACCTAGGATTTCGAATCCTAGATCACTGCTTAGCTCAACCCGCAGCGAGGCCATAAAAGGTGATCACATAGACAACTATTGCAAATCTCTAATTAGCATTTTAACATTTACATATTGGAAATATATCCTCTCTCGAAAGGTAAGACCTTGACCAAAAAGCGTTCACCTCTCCCATTACTGGCATCTTTAACACTCCTGCTGACTACATCAATTGCGACCCCCTCTGCAATCGCACAAGATTTAGCACCCAAGGAAACGTCACCTGGAAGTCAGATCATCCACACCGAAACGCCTGCTGAGTTCCCAACTACCTCTACACGATCCGCGCACACGGTGGAGATTGCCCCTGGGGCTAGCGGCGCCTTTGTAGCACAAGACGTAGAAGGGTATGGGCTCTATGTTGATAGAATCAATGCCAGCTACATGCCTGGAGCCTCTCTTCAAGGCCAAAACATATGCGGTATCACACTAGAGACTTCTTATACAGAGAACTATGGTCGCCACCGAGTCCGAACAGCCACCCCTCCCTGCTCGGTGTTTTCCGCTTGGGTCAACTTCCCTGTTAAAAAACTCCTGAGGAACAACTCGAAAGTATGTTCAAGGGTGAAGGTTAACGGCGTTTGGTCTAACAAAACCTGCGCAACAATACACAGGTAGGTCGATATGGGATCCATCATTTTTATTTTCTTAGGCTGGGCTGCTGCCTTAGCTATCCCTGGTGCGATTATTTACCAACTGGTAAAAATACGAAAAGCGAAGGAAACACATAAAAAGAGCGATTAATCCCCGCGTATAGTCCGACTAGATAGAAGATTTTCAAATCTTTCCTTTACCTACGCAAACAGCACCACATGCCATGAGTGCAAGATGGTGGGTGCGGCGAATCGCCGCACCCACCATCTTTTAGACATAACCTCTCAGCAATCGGGATATCGCAGTTGTGCCATAGAACTGGGGGTGCCAGCGCACCATAGATCGTGGTCAGGGGAATGAACACTGGTGACCAGATAGCAGAGCGCTTATGTCAGGCAATGCACCGGAGCATTCGGGTATCAATATGAGCAACAGAGCGCGCTCAAAACGTTCACACTATTGGCACTCTTAGTGGCACCGGGACATAGTCCATCCAACCCAATCTTGTTAAGGAAGGTTTTACTTAACTGCCTAACGGCAGGGGAACCGTATATTGCTTACGGTCTGTCACCCTTTTTACGCCCTGTGGGTAAAACGATTCCAGTCCTCGATAACGCTCGTTGAACGGTTCGAACCGAAACAGCGAACTCTGCAGGGTCAAGACCGTTTGAGTGGTGTTTCTACCTTTCGATAGAGCATGCAGTGTGATGGTGTCAGGGGCCAGCGGTTGCGTCCACTAGTGTGGTGTATCTGTAACCCGTGGTAAGCCTCGTGCCGTTGCGGAAGGAAATAGTTGCCCGGAAAAATCAATAACCTCGGCGATTTACTCCTACTTTCGTAGTGCAGGGATCGTTCCGAGGCTTTCACAATAAAGCCTAGCGTTTCCATAATGAATAATCCAAGATCGACAATAGAACGGGGGTTGCGTCCAGTAGCGTGGTGTATCTGTAACTGACGGTGGGCCCCTTATGAATGAGGCTGGCGACCACCGTAGTAC
>NZ_JBEHFM010000051.1:0-1793 GCF_040225675.1 Corynebacterium sp. KPL2680 | reverse complement strand
AACAAAAACGACTGAGATGCCGGTTTGTCAACTATGTCGCGACTGACCTGTCAAGCATGTCGCGACTCATGACAATGCGACCTTGACGGGACTTGAACCCGCGACCTCCGCCGTGACAGGGCGGCGCGCTAACCAACTGCGCCACAAGGCCAAATGAGAAATTATTTCGTACCAACACGATGGTGTTGGTACCCCCAACGGGATTCGAACCCGTGCCGCTGCCGTGAAAGGGCAGTGTCCTAGGCCGCTAGACGATGGGGGCCAGTCGCTTCTTGGCGACTTCTAGAAATATACTGGAGACATCACCAAGAAACAAAATCGCTCCCCCAGAAGGAGTTTTAACCATGTCTGAGCAGCAAAAAACCTGTTCCTGCCACGAGCCGGATATCCACGGATACAACGCCGATAGTAAGAGCAAAGCACGTTATCTGGCGCGCCTGAAGCGCATCGAAGGCCAAGCGCGCGGGATTCACCGCATGGTCGATGAGGACCAGTACTGCATCGATATCATCACCCAAATCTCCGCGGTGACATCCGCACTAGAGAATGTCTCTCTCGCGCTCTTAGAGGACCACATAGAGCACTGTGTGGCCGGTGCGGCGGCCGAGGACGGCGAGGTGGCCAAGGAGAAGCTAGCGGAGGCTATGCACGCCATTAAGAAGCTGGTAAAAAACTAGAAAAGGAGCCGCCCGAAGGCGGCTCCTGATGTGGGCCCTGTGGCGCACGAATTTATAACTTGCCGGACATGGGGTTCCCTGCAAATGAGGTGATCCCGGCAGACCCCCACGTGGGCGTGTTCACCTGCATCTGCGACTGACTGGCGATCTTCGTAGCAATGAGCCCCGCTATCGGCAAGACCACCCAGCCCCGGCGCGCAGCCACACGGTCTATAACTCCCGCCATTACCACACAATTACTAGGTACCGCTAACCTAACTATCGGTTCACTCCATCTTTCGATGGAACCGCTACGAGTTTTAAGGCCTAGCAGAATGACCTCTCTTTCCCCACCCAAGGCACCCCCAACAGCAGAAGCACATGCAACACCCGCACAGGCGGGCGTCACCAAGTAGCAGCGGTCCCGCTGCCTTGGGGGACTGCTCCTCATCCTCGCGCTCCTTCTCGTGAGCATCGCGATGAGCTTCGCCAACGGCTCCACCCCGCCCTACTCCGTGGTGTGGGAGGCACTACACCACCAAGGAGACGCGCAGGCCATTAGCATTGTGTGGAAGCAACGCTGGCCACGCACGCTCGTAGCGAGCCTGGCAGGAATCGGCTTCGGCGTGGTGGACGCTCTTATTCAGGCGATCACCCGCACCCCTGGCCGACCCCGGCATTCTCGACGTCAATGCGGGTGCGGGCTTCGCCGTCACT
Organism: Corynebacterium sp. KPL2680; assembly: GCF_040225675.1. Lineage (NCBI taxonomy): Bacteria > Bacillati > Actinomycetota > Actinomycetes > Mycobacteriales > Corynebacteriaceae > Corynebacterium > Corynebacterium sp. KPL2680. The sequence continues at coordinate 420 of NZ_JBEHFM010000051.1, read as the reverse complement.
CTCGGCGTGGGGTTCTTCGGGCTCAGCAGTGTCACCGGCTACATCTGGTTCGCGTTCCTCGACGCGGCTGCCACCACCGTGTTCGTCTACCTCGAGGGGGCGGCAAGCGGAGGTACCGTTCACCCCGCTACGCTCGTCCTCGCAGGTGTGACGCTGGGCGCGGTACTTACGGGACTTACGAGCTTCCTCACCCTCATCGACCCCACCACCTTCGATGCGGTTCGACACTGGGGTGTGGGTTCCACCGCAAGCGTGACCTTCGGGGATATCCGCAGCGTCCTGCCCTTCCTTACGGTGGGCATGGCGCTCCCCATTACGTTGTTAGCAGTTCCGCTTGAAGGAGCCCAGGATTCGTAACTCTGCCCCTGTGCAGGGGCAGGTTATGTTTGTCTGCGTTCCTTTTGCTTTTCTTTTTCAGGA
>NZ_JBEHFM010000050.1:0-1869 GCF_040225675.1 Corynebacterium sp. KPL2680 | reverse complement strand
CAAAATGGTAATAAGAAAGCCGCTGCTTAACCCCTAAGCAGCTTAACAACGTGTCCACGATTTGCGGGCAACCCCACTAGCCGGAAGATTCTCTTTGAGTATTATCTAAACAATACAGCGACATCCGTATGGCAACATTCCAATCACGCTACCGCCAATCCCTTAGTGCTTAGTTCAGGGATAATTTATTGGAAACCAACCCGTTGTGGAATTGCAGTCTGCATAATAGCGCCAGTCACAATCGAAGCAATACCAAAGTCGGCATAGATACCACCAGGTGCAACGCCACCAAGAACCCCTGCAGTAGCTAGGATTTTGGAAACTACTGGTTCGGGAACCCAAATTCCACCGATTGCAATACCGTTACCCATACGGTTGATCGTCGTTTTGGACATCAGCAGCCTTACAGTAGTGCCATGGAATTCAATTCCATTCCGGCCTTCTTGAAAGTATGGATCAATGTCATCGTTATCAGAGCTCGAGATCTTCGGTCCCTTTTCCCAGAACGTTACCGAGTCTCCCGCTACCTTCATCTCGAGGTTGCTATCAGCCTTGGCCTCATTGATTTTTTCGTTCTGAGCCTTTACCTCATTTTCAATTTCCTGCAGATCTTTTTGGGAGAAAGCGCTTTCCGCCTCGCTATCAACCGAGAATTGATCTCCTCGTAGGGAAACATAGGAATCTGCATTTTCGAGCAATACTGAGGACACAGAAGACGGAGACTCATTATTCTGAGACGATGCATCGGGGCCAGTCACAGTCTCGGCACCAGCATTAGCCGGAACAAAAACTGTTGCTGCGGTAATCAGCATCGCTAAAAGCGCAGATTTCTTGGGACGATACATACTCTTAAACCTTTCGAGAGGAGATGGATGAAAATCCGGACACCTCTAAGATCGCATGCAGTAGACAAATTTGAAAGCGAAAGAGGGAAAACGTAAACGAACGTATATCTTTTCCCAAAATCATTGTCAGAACGCTCAAAAATATATATTATTACGGCTTAATCTCGTAGGCAACAGCTGTCTGAATTCATAACTTATTTGACAGTCTGTTCCTGGGTAAGTGGTCGTGATGGTTGACAGGTCAGTCGCGACATAGTTGACGCTTAGGCTACCTGGCCGTGTTGAGTGATGTTTTACTCATCAGTCGCGACATGTTTGACACTATGAATAGCCCGAACCGCAACATGGCCATCGTCAACGCAGTCCGCAAACAAGGTCGCCGCCCCTCTAGAGTGGCTCAGCGTTTTGGTATCTCACGCCAGCGCGTCTATCAGATCCTCAACGTCTTTGATGCTGGTGGCGCCAACGCCATCGCGCCACGCTCTCGTGCCCCGCATGGGGTTGTCCGCAAATCGTGGACACGTAGTAGAGCTACCTAGTGGTTAGGCAGCGATTTCTTTTCTGCTGGTGGTTAGGCTGGTGTGGTTCTCGAAATCGACAGGGCTTACCATCCCGAGAGCGGAATGCCGACGCCGACGGTTGTAGACCACTACAATCCAGTAAGCCACAACCTGACGCGCAACATCGCGGGTTGGCCAGCGCTTCCGGTCGTAGAACTCGGTCTTAAGTGTCGACCAGAACGACTCAGCCAACGCATTATCGAAACACACCCCGGTACGCCCCACAGACTGAGCAACGCCCAGGTTGCGGCACACCTCCCAGAGCTGCTCACTGGTAAATTGTGTTCCCCGGTCAGCGTGAAACACCAGCCCGTCAGGAACGTCACCACGCAGCGTATGCGCCATCCGCAGTGCTCGTTCGACCAAACGTGTGTCTTGCACGCTATCCTGAGGTTACCCTCGTTTAGTGGACACCCTATTAGTACGGATCTTGTGTCCGTAGGAGAGGATGTTCATTGTGAGTT
>NZ_JBEHFM010000049.1:0-2396 GCF_040225675.1 Corynebacterium sp. KPL2680 | reverse complement strand
TATTTCAACGCGGCTTAATGTAGGAACCAGCGTTGTGTACCGCATTGGTATTGAGCTTGGCTTGTGGCAGCGCAATCCGCATGGCCGTCGGGCTAGTGCCACGTCGCGTCGGTGCGAGTATTTGATGCTGCGGTCTGGTGCGATGGGCCGAAAAGACGCAGCAAAAGCCGTCGGTATTAATCCGCGCGAGGCTTTGGACATCGATAAAGGAGTAACCAAGCTCAATGGTGTCGGGCGTGTGCCGTTTGTTCCCGATGGGCCAGACACTGAGCTTTATAAAAGACTTATGCAGGTTTTGCCTTATGTTGACGCCCGTCAAGCAGTGCCCGTCGAAGTTATCCCACAGCACGCGATAGACAAACGCATTAGTCCTCGATATGTATCCGTCGAGGAACGTGAACTTATCGCCGACTTGAACCGTCAAGGCCTAGGCGTGCGTGCTATTGCCCGGCATTTGGGTCGCTCACCGGGAACAATAAGCAAGGAAATGACACGCAACCGTGACGAATTTGGGTTGTATCTGCCGCATGCAGCTCATCGGAAGTCCGTGCTGCGCAGATTCCGGCCTAAGCCACGCAAACTGGACACACATGCAGCATTGCGTGATGCGGTGTGGGCGATGTTGAAGAAGCGATATTCACCGGTGCAGATTTCCCGAAGGTTGCGTCTAAACTTCCCTGACGATGACACTATGAAGGTGTGTCCTGAAACTATCTATATGTCGTTGTTCTTCCAAGCTAAAGGCGAGTTGAAGAAAGAAATCGCCGCATGTCTGCGCCAAGGCCGTGCTGTGAGAAAGCCACGCAACCAGCGTATTGCCCGCCAACGATTTAGCGACCCCATGATGATAATTTCCGAACGACCAGCAACGGTTAACGACCGCGCTGTTCCAGGACATTGGGAAGGCGACCTCATTTTGGGCAAGGAAAACAAATCAGCTATCGGCACGCTTGTAGAACGCAGCACCAGATACGTCATGCTGCTGCATCTGCCCAACGGGCATGGTGCTGTAGAAGTGCGCAACGCGCTCGTCGAGACTATCCAACAGCTACCAGCACACCTGCGTGGTTCGCTGACGTGGGATCAAGGAAGTGAAATGGCCGGCCATAAATCATTCACCATTGCCACCGAATATCCGGTGTACTTCTGTGATCCAGGATCACCCTGGCAGCGAGGAAGTAACGAAAACACCAACGCACTTCTGCGCCAGTATTTCCCCAAAGGCACTGACCTATCCGTCCACACCAAAGAAGACCTCGAGTTCGTTTCCATGCAACTCAACGACAGACCACGCGCAACCCTAGGCTTCGCCAAACCAGCCGAAAAATGGCCGAACTGCTAAGCTATGCCACCGAAATCTAAAATCGTGTTTCCACGACCACTAGAATCCGCCCTCTAAATCTGAAAGCGCAAGCCCCTCGGAATCCTAGGCACCATTTGTAATAAGCTTGCCCTCGTTCCAGTGGCCCACACTTTCCAGGGGAAGAATGGGACACCAGATATTTTTCAAAGCTCTCTAATTCTCTTGTGCTGCAAGCAACTGCTTTAATTGATTATCGATGTCGGTGAGCTTCCTGACTGTTACTACAGCAAACACGAGACCACCGACCAAAGCTATAATACTTAACAAATTATCACCTCTTCATGGTTACGCAGGCCCATGGGGACCATTGTTTCTTGGCTTCGACGTATACCCGACCACAAGTTTTCGATCCATCCTTCGCCTGAACTCCATTTAGATCATATTTGTGTTCATGAGGCATCGCGGCAGGAGTGCACCCATTAGGACCCGCAGGGATTACTTTTCGGTTACCGTTGGGTTCATCGTATGCGAGCTCATACTTTGTCCCGCAAACATTGTCGATTTTCCAATCGAAACTAGGATAATAAGACACATGGACTTTGCCAAGCTCTAGGCCGCTACCTTCGACTCCAATAGTAACTCGCGCACCAGCACCGCCAGGTGCCCAAGTGCCGCCTCCCGCAGACCGTGTAGACACACGCTCACCATTCGAGTCAGAGTCTCCAAAGGAGTCGTCAAATTGAACTTCCGCTTGATTTTTATTGGAATTCGATTGGGCGGAAGAATCTTCAGCTGTAGCGGCAGGAGCTGCAGTACAAACAAGGAAACCAACAGCGGCTACCGCAAGCTTATTAAACTTCTTCATAACTTCCTTTCGCGGAAATATAGATACTTAGTTAAAACCTACGACACGAGGACTCAATTTGAAGGTTATCAATCTAAGAGTGACTGCGCATCAGTTTTGCCAGAATTAACTTGCTTTGCGCAAATATAAAATCCCCAAACGGGCCTGACCTCCGGAAAGTGGACACATCGGGGGCTAGCTATGCTGCTGTGGTCAGTATAGCCGAAGACTTGGTTTCAAAGACATCAG
>NZ_JBEHFM010000048.1:0-3560 GCF_040225675.1 Corynebacterium sp. KPL2680 | reverse complement strand
ATGTCGCGACTGACCTGTCAACCATCACGACCACTTACCCAGGAACAGACTGTCAAATAAGTCATGAATTCGGACACTGCTGGGGGCACCGTGTGAAGTCTCGAGACATCGTTCCTTTAAGCTACGATGCCTCGCGACTTTTTTCGCAGCGTGCCGGCTTTTTGTCTACGCTGGGGTCTTTAGTACCTAGCCACCCTTCGAAAGGCTCGACAATGTCACTTCCGGCACCATCCCGTACCTCCTATGCCCTGGTTACGGGCGCTAGTCAGGGCATTGGAAAGGCGATGGCCCACGATTTCGCGGCAATGGGCTATAACGTCATCCTCGTTGCCCGGCGCGGCGAAATCCTGGAAGGCATCGCCGCAGAGCTTGAGCGCCGCCACCACATTGAGGCCATTGCCTTGCCCGCGGATTTGGCCACCGATGAGGGAGTCGAGGCAGTCATTGAAGCCATCTCCTCCAAAGAAGTCTCCATCCTGGTCAATTCCGCCGGCATCGCCAGCTTCGGCCCCTTCATGGACCAAGACTGGGGCTACGAGTCCTCCCAATTCGCCCTGAACGGCACCGCCGTGCACCGCCTGACCCGCGCCGCATTAAAACACATGCTCCCGCGGCGCACGGGCGCTATTTGCAATGTGGGCTCCACGGCCGGCAATATCCCCATTCCCAATAACGCGACCTACGTTTTTACCAAGGCCGGGGTGAATGCGTTTACGGAGGCGCTGCACTATGAGCTGAAGGGCTCTGGCATCAGCTGCACCTTGCTTGCTCCTGGTCCGGTGCGCGAGGCCACCATCGCCGAGGAAGACCAGACCATTGTGGATAAGGTCGTGCCCGATGCGCTGTGGACCACCTATGAGTCCTGTTCCCAAGAGACCATCGCGGCCATGCAAAAAGGCCAGCGACGCGTGGTCCCTGGCCCCTTATCAAAGGCGATGAACGTGGTCAGCAAGATGCTGCCGACCCCCGTCATCGCACCGCTTATCGGGCGGTTTTATTCCCAGATGGGTTAGCTTTCAGTATTCTTGCCGGCTGCTTGACTACCGGCCACTTGTGCCGCCGCGCGAGCATTTTTGCGGTCCACCCAGAAGTCCGCATTCTTGATGCCCACCGCTTCTGGGTCGAATTCCGGATCCTTGCCCGCCTTCTTTTGCTTCTCGTAGTCCTTCAGGACCTTGAGCGCCGGCACCTGCAGGAAGAGGATGGCGATGATATTTAGCCATGCGGTGGTGCCCACGCCGATATCGCCCAGCGCCCAGGCCAAGCCCGGAGTCGTGGTAGCACCCACGATGACCGAGACGATAATCAGGATGCGCAGCGCCCACACCAGGCCGCGGCGAATCGGGCGAGACTTAACCCAACGGTTGAAGTAGGTCAGGTTGACCTCGGACATGTAGTAGTACGCCAGCACGGTGGTAAACGCGAAGAAGGCAATGGACACGGCGATAAACGTCGGGCCCCAGCCAGCAAAGACGCTATCGAGGCCGGATTGGACGAAGCCGGGGCCGACCGCGACGTCATCTGGAAGCGAGCCCTGGTAGACAACCTCGCTATCCTCGGATTCGCCGCGGAAGACGGTGTACATATCCGTGGAGATGATCATAAACGCCGTTGCGGAGCAGACGAAGAGGGTGTCGATGTACACGGCGAAGGACTGCACGAAACCCTGCTTGGCCGGGTGGGAGACCTCAGCGGCGGCAGCGGACTGCGGGCCGGTACCCTGACCAGCCTCGTTGGAGTAAATACCGCGCTTAACGCCCCACATGATGGCCACACCCAGCATGCCGGAGAACCCAGCCTCGAGGTTGAAGGCAGACTTAAAGATAAGTCCGAAGACCTCTGGAATCTGCGAGTAGTTAATGAGCATCACGACGATGGAAATGCCGATGTAAATCACGGCCATAAACGGCACGACCAAGGTGGCGAAGTTAGCGATGCGCTTGACACCACCGATAATGATGATGGCCAAAATGCCGGCCAGGACAACCGCGGCCCAGGTAGAGTTAACACCCCACGCGGTATCGGCCGCTGCGGCAACGGCGTTAGCCTGGATGCCTGGCAGGAAGTAGCTGGTCGCTAGAATCATGGCGATGGCAAAGAGGATGCCGTAGACCATCATGAATGGCGCGGCCTTGGTGTGCTTATACGCCTTTTCGATGTAGTAGGCCGGGCCACCGCGGTACTCGCCGGTGTCCTGGTCCTTTTCTTTATAAATCTGCGCCAGGGTGCACTCGATGAAGGAGGTGGACGAGCCCAAGAGGGCCACCGCCCACATCCAGAACACCGCACCAGGGCCACCGAAGGCAATGGCCGTGGACACGCCGGCGATATTACCCACGCCCACGCGGCCAGATAGCGAGACCATCAGCGATTGGAAAGAAGAAACACCGTCGTCGGATTTTTCGCCCTTAGAAATTTGTCGCAGCATATCTGGAATGCATCGGACCTGCAGGCCCCGCGTTACCACGGTGAAATAAACACCCGCACCCAAGAACAAAAACACGAGGGCGGGCGACCAAATTATGGAATTGAGGGCATCGAGAAAGTTTGCCATCGAGAAACTCCTTAGTGATTCGCACCTCCCTTGTGAAGCACGATATAGAAAGTATGCCGTAAATCACTTTCCCGTGTCGGTAAAACGATAGGTAAATTTTTCTTTTTGCTTTGCGGGGTGCGGATCGGGGCGCGCGGAGGGCCCGGCCGGCCGGGGTTAGAATGGAACGCATGTCTTCTCCCGAAATCGCCGCAAAATATGATCGCCTCGTGTGGATCGACCTGGAAATGACCGGCCTCGACCCAGAGCGCCACGTCATCGTCGAGGTGGCCGCAGTCATCACGGACGGCAACCTCAACATCCTTGGCAAGGGCATCGATCTTGTCGTCCACGCCACCGAAGAGGAACTATCCCAGATGGATTCCTTCGTCACCGAGATGCACGCGAACTCCGGCCTCGATAAGGAAATCCGCCAGTCCACCACGACCATCCGCGAGGCCGAGGACGCGGTACTAGCACTTATTAATGAGCACTGCAAGCACCCCGCTCCCCTAGCAGGCAATTCCATCGCCACCGACCGCACCTTCATCCGCGCCTATATGCCGCGGCTGGATGAGGCACTGCATTACCGCATGATCGACGTCTCCACCATCAAGGAGCTCGCTCGGCGCTGGCACCCGCGGGCCTACTACAACCAGCCCGATAAGGGCATGGCCCACCGCGCACTGCAAGACATCATCGAGTCCATCCGCGAGCTGGATTTTTATCGCCGCAGCGTCTTTCGCACCGACGAAGGCCCAACCTCCACCGAAGCCGAGGACCTCAAGGCCGAAACCACCACCGATTACCAGGCGTTTTTGTAATTTACGCGGCGTGAGTTAACCTATATCTCGTTGCTTTCGCGCAACGATGGTGGCTGTAGTTCAGCTGGTAGAGCACCAGGTTGTGATCCTGGTTGTCGCGGGTTCGAGTCCCGTCAGCCACCCCAATGTCATGAGTCGCGACATGCTTGACAGGTCAGTCGCGACATAGTTGACAAACCGGCATCTCAGTCGTTTTTGTTCTG
>NZ_JBEHFM010000047.1:0-3655 GCF_040225675.1 Corynebacterium sp. KPL2680 | reverse complement strand
CGTCTCGCCATAGTAGTCATTCTGGTTCATCTCCTTATGCGGGTTGGGTTCCCACACACAAACCATCAGACACTCTCCAGTATGAGCAACAGAGCGCGCTCAAAACGTTAGGGCGCGCACGCGCAAACGAGCACCGGGACGTGGCAATCACACGGGGAAAGGAAGTCGCAGGCGTAACTTCCACAGCAACGCTAAACCACAAAGGGTTTAACCACTGATGTGGACAACTTATGACACGCCATTCTTTTACAGAAAAGGCGACATCTCATAGAGGGATAGAACCGTACGCACTTAGCTCATCTGTCAACCCTAAATCCAGAAAAATAACTCTCTAGGTAAGAGATATCCGTTTTCACTTCATCTGTAGAAAACATTATAACTGTGTAATACAATGCCTTTCGGACACACGAACATACTTCTACGCCAAAGTGTCTCTCCAGTCAGTTCTACCCAAAGGAAACCAAATGACCACTGTCATTGACCGCTCTGCACCTACTACTGAAATGCCAGCTCTCGCCTCTTCACCTCTGGGCGCATACTATTTTCCATATCTGCTTAGCGCAAAGGACCGCTTTGACCAAGCATTGCTCCGCTACGACGCTTGGTACGTGGTGCTCGTTGCAGTACTCCTCGCCCTAGGCACCGTCCTCCTAGCAGGTATGGCTGTGTGGTGCGTAACGAAAGGTCACGGCAAATTCACCGGACACTGGAAATGGGTAGAGTGGGGATTTTCAGTCAACATGGAATGCGAGCGCTAATCCACTCTAACGACTAATGCTCACTACATCATCAATCACCTACTACTACGCTGGCAGCTCTTCTCCAGCTATCAATGACATAAGCTTCGAGGTTGCCTCCAGCGGAGTAGTAGGTCTTGTTGGTTCAAATGGATCCGGGAAGAGCACTTTGCTAAAAATGCTTGCCGGAATCCTCACCCCCAGTACCGGGACAATCAGCCTATCCGGATTGCCCCCTGCCTCGCGGGAGGCAAAGCAGAATACTCTGCTCCTAACCGGCAATGAAAACCTCCCTGATTTCCTAACCGGACTAGAATTAATAAAATTTTATTCTTCGCTATACCATCAGCCAGTTGACTCTCAAAAACTAGACGACTTACTTCAGAGATATCAACTATCTGGACAAATTAGCTCTCTTATTGAAGACTACTCCCACGGAATGAAAAAGAAGCTCCAATTCATCTGCGCTCTTTTAATGAGCAGGGATTTAACTATCCTAGATGAAACACTCAATGGTGTTGATTTTCAGTCCCTTCGCTTAGCGAAAGAAGACCTGTCTAATTTATCGCGTGATAAAACAGTCATTCTATGCACCCATGACAATTTTCTCACTGAAGACCTTGCTGACCGATACCTAGGTTTAAAAGATGGACGGCTGCTACGCGACGTTACCTATACTGAAATGTCAAACCAATACGGCAGCCTTACTTCTCTTCTCGAAAACCTCGTAGAGGAGGGAAACAGGTGACAGTCGTTCAGGAAACACTATCTATAAGCAGGTTTTTCAGAACTTTCCTGATTAGAAGAATGCTCTCCCTCGGCATTCTGCGATACCGAGGGACGCGAATACTGTTGGCGTTCCTCGGGACCACCCTCTTAATAGTGCTGGCCACCATCGGCTACCTCTTTTACAGAGGGTCGGATAAAGTTAAGCATATAGACACATTAGTCTTAGACCTAGCCAATCTGACACTCCCCCAATGGGTCTTTATTGGCTTTATTGTGGTAAGACTACTTTTTCTCAAATCATCAAATATGCTCTCTCTAACTGAGAGCCTTCCCGTTACAGACCACCAGCGTTCGGTTGCCCTTTTCATAAATGAATTAGTATTTATCGCGGGAATTCTGATAATCATATTCTTTTCTTCTATCGCACCCCTGCCATTTGTTTTTGGGATAGAAGTATCTAGCCAAGTGGCTACTTCTATCGTTTTTCCCGCAGCCACACTAGTGGTTGGACTTGCCTTCATCTACAACATACTGACTTGGGGTTTTTCTGTAATCCGGCTGGAAAGAATAAAAGACATATTAGCAATTTGCGTATTGCTAATACTCGCTGGATTATCTCAGATTGGAATGACGACGAAAGTCGCTAGAATTACCTCAGCATTCCAATCTGGGAACAGAGCATTCCTGTGGAGTGATACCTACACCTGGATTTCGGAAAAGTATGGCTTTTTCATTTGCTCCCTGACGGCTGTTATCTCATGTATTTTTCTATTAACAGCAGCAACCCTAACAAGCGGAGCGCTCTTCACCAGACAAAAAGAGTACATCCTTACTAGAACGCCCTCTAAAGGAGACTTAAGTAATCCGTCTACTATTCGCCAAACCCTCTTTAAGTCTTACCTCCTTAGTTTTTTAAGAGCGCAAGAAACTTGGATTACTCTAATATTCGCGCTGGGAGGTTATATTCTTCTCATTATTTCTCAGTCTATCCCCCCCATTCTAGTCGGAGAAATAATTTCGTTCCTAGGAATCTATGCCTACTCATCAACAAGTCCGCTACGCAAATTTCCATCTCTTAAGGTACGCCCCGTTGAGGTCTACCTCTTCCTTTGCTTATCTTTGTTAAGCATATCTATTCCGTTTGTACTCGTTTTCTTTATAGGATTTTGGGCCATTGGGGGGGACAACACTACGGGACTAATTAGCGTAATTGGCTGTATTGGGACTATTCCACTAACTACAACTTTAGGGATTATTCTTCCCTCCGAAAAAGACAATCCTCTTGCAATTATAACTGGTATAGCCATCGCTGCTATATCTGTAATATTCTTTGTCTTAGGGCTTTCCGTGTTTTCCCTTCCCCCCTGGGGGTGGGCAATCGCCACGCTACTTTTCCTTCTAAGCGTAGCGTCAGCCGGAATAATCGAAATAAAGAAAAATTCACTTCCAGACCATTAAGGAACAATAATGAAATTCTTTTCCACTGCGCTTGCCAGTCTTATCATCGCATTTTGCTTGACCGGCAGCGCGGCAGTCTTAACGATTCTCTATTTAGCGTTCTCAAATGACGCCGAAGAATTCAAAGCAACCGGCTTGTTCGATTCAGTCTTCTTCTCTTCCTCGGTAAACGAAAGAAACAATCTAGACGCGACCTTTGGAATCAATAGCCAGTTGAATTTGTTTATCATTTTCATGGCTCTTTTTATCTTCTCATTTATAACCATCTTGATTTTTCGCGCACTAACGCGATACAAGGAAAATTTAAAATCTTCCACTCGTGAATAGAAAAAATATAAACGCCAACGCGTTAATATCGCTGGCTGGAGAATTAACAGTTGCCATATGCCGCCAGATGTCCCCCTTGATAATTGTCTTGGCGGGGATAGCCCTACTGGCATCTACATTTGCCATCGCTTTTAGAGACACATCCCTTCTTCCTGTACTCACCTTTTCTCTAAAAGCATCCTTTTTTTACGCATTCCTTCCTTTCTGGACTCACGAAATGGGTCATATCGTTGCATCTTCAATATTTCTCCCTGAGGACCCCCCAAAGATAGAATCCACGCTCTTCCGCATATCAGTAGTTACTAAACAGCCAAAGCTTGCTCGAGATTGCGGTTACCCTCGAGTAGTGGACACCCTATTAGTACGGATCTTGTGTCCGTAGGAGAGGATGTTCATTGTGAGTT
>NZ_JBEHFM010000046.1:0-4401 GCF_040225675.1 Corynebacterium sp. KPL2680 | reverse complement strand
ATGTCGCGACTGACCTGTCAACCATCACGACCACTTACCCAGGAACAGACTGTCAAATAAGTCATGAATTCGGACACACTCTGGGGCACCATTTTGTACCCCTCTGACCTGCATCAGAGGGGTAAATTTTTCCACACTTCTGCTTATTGACCCCGAGTACCAAAGCACTAAGGCCGTCGAAATCGGTTTTGATACGGTTACGATATGAGCCAGACGCGTCCGCACAACATTGGCATCGTACTTTTTGACGGGTTCGAGTTACTCGATGTTTTTGGCCCCGCAGAAGTACTCGCAAATACACCAGGCCTTGAGGTGAACTATCTGTCAAAACATGACACCCCGGTAAGCAGCGCTCAAGGCGTACGCATAGTTCCGACAATGCGTTTTGAATCTTTCTCTGGAGATACCCTGCTTGTGCCAGGTGGACGCGGTACACGCTCACTTGTTCAAGATCCAGAATTCCTCCGCCAGCTAGCCGCCCTTGCAAGCTCGGCAGACATCATCACCTCAGTTTGTACTGGTTCGGCGCTACTCGCCGCCGCGGGCTTATTAGAAAACCACACCGCTACCACCAATAAAAACGCGTTCGACTGGGTTAGGACGCACGGCCAAAAAATTGAATGGAAAAAGCAAGCTCGATGGGTCCACGACGGCAATCTCTGGACATCATCCGGTGTAGCGGCAGGAATTGATATGGCGGTGGCCTTCATTACTCACTTCTTCGGTGAAGAAACAGCATCCTCGGTCACCAATCATATTGAGCTTATCGTCAACAACAATCCCAATAATGATCCGTTTTCAGTCTAAGTTTTTAACAGCAAACGAACTCAATAGCACCTGAACCCCGGAAAAGAGAGACATCGGGGTCAAGCCCCTCAGTCCTTAAACTATTGAGCGTGAACCAAGGCTGCATATTTTTGAGCTGATCCAAAATTAAGCTAAAGTTACCACCGTTAATTTTGCAGGTGACGGAACGTTTTGCACCACGCTCACTCACACCATCCGCCGTACAGAAAGGTACTCAGATGATTGCCACTATTCTTGCTGGGCTACTGGCTGCAAGCACTGGTTTAACCGGCCCCAGCACTCCAACCGCAGAAGCTTCCCCCGCAGCCCAGCAACAAGAACACGCGGCCACGGCTACTCCTGATAGCGATACTTCTGACGTGCAGGCGCTTATCGATGATGCCCAAGACCAAGCCGGCTACGAATTCATTACTGTGCGCTACGACGGAGAATTTGCGCATATCGCTTTGGACCCCGAAACTTACACCCCGGATAGCGATAGGGCGACATTTGAAGCCGTGTCCAAGTTGCTCACTGAGAAGGGTTATGAGGTCACTGCAGTCCTCTAAACCTTTTGCCTCTACTGCCCCGCAGAGGCTTTATCCTCTGTTTCGTTGCCGTTTTGCGCTGCAGCACAGCGCACCCGAAGTGCGCCAACAAAGCCCAGAGCAAGGAATGCAGTAGCGGCAACGAGCGACCACTGCGCAGCGTTGGTCATCCCTTCGCTCAACGCCTGCACCACTGCCTCAGTCTGCTCACGGAATGGACCGTTACCACCCTGGTCACGCAGCTGCGCGATGCTCGAGCCTGCGGATTGCCGGGTTGCTTCGGCAATGCTGTCGGTGCCGGGGCCGGTGATTGCGGCATCGTCAAGCGCCTTCGACAGCGTGAGAGCTAGCGCAGCCGACAAGACCGAACCGGAGACCGCGGTACCCAGTGAAGAACCAATCTGGCGCACGGTGCTCTGCGTTGCAGAGGCTTGCCCGGAATCCTCGACGGGAATATCCCGCAGCACCGTTCCGGTCAGCTGCGCAGAGGCGAACCCTAGGCCCAAGCCATACAGGGTCAACGGTGCGGCGATGATCCAACCATTCGTATCTGGCCCCATGAGCAGGACGAGGATAAGGACACCGACGACTTCCAAGCCGAGCCCGATAAGCACGGTGCCAGGCGCCCCGAACCGGGCTGCGACGTGGCGGGCTGCCGCACCGGAGAAGAATGCACCGATTGCCATGGCGGCCAGCACCAGGCCTGCCGGCATCGTGCTGAGGTCCAACGCATTAATCAAATACAGCGGGAGCACAAAAATGATAGCGAACTCGCCGATTGCTACCGCACCGGCGGTGATATTTTCCCACGAGAACGTGGAATAAGAAAACAATCCAAGGTCCAACAGCGCCGAGCGGTGACCCCGCTCGCGGTGCTTTTCCCACCGGATAAACAGCGTGAAGCCCACGGCTGAAATCGCGAGCGCCACCGGCACCGGTGAAATAGCCGCATTTTCTGACCACGTCCAGCCAAAGAAACTGAATGAGGATTTGGGGCTCCCACCAGCCCAGGTCTGGCCCTTCAATAATCGCAAAGACCAAGGTACCAAAGGCGATGGCGCTCAACTGCGCACCATCAACATCCACGCCGGGCAGTTTGTCTGGGCTGCGCGTTTCGCGCACGGTAAGAACCGCGCCAATAGCAACGATGATGCCAAGGGGCACGTTGACTAGGAAGATCCAGTGCCAGGACTTCCATTCCGTCAGCGCACCACCGGCAAGCGGTCCGACTGCTGCCGCGCCGGAAATCACCGCGCCCCACACGCCAAAGGCTGCTGCACGATACTTGCCACGGAATACGGAATTAACCGTGGAGAGCGTGGACGGCATGATTAACGCGGCGCCGATGGCTTGTACTGCGCGCGCGGAAATCAACCTGGCTGCGGAGGTAGAAAATCCCGCCAATACGCTACCTGCCACAAATATCGTCAGGCCGGCAAGGAAGGCGCGTTTGCGGCCCCAAGTATCAGCTATCTTGCCCGTCGACAGCAGCAGCGCCGCCAACAAAACCGCATAGAGGCTGTTGACCCACTGCGCCTGCGTCAGGTTGAGCTGCAGGTCAGTGATGATCGATGGCAATGCCACGCCGACGATCGTGCCATCGAGAACGATGACGCCCAACCCGACGGAAAGGACCGCCAAGCTAATCCAATCGCGGCGAGTAGGCGCCGTGACTTTTTCTTGTACGCTGTACTCGCTCATTGTTAGGCGTTCACCGAGGCTTTGGTGCTGCCGTCATCTGGCTCCTTGATGGCCCGGCCCAAATTCACGAGGAAGACCGTCAGGCCCACCGTGATAAAGATGTGGCCCAAACCTGCGATGCCGGAAATCATCTCATTGGATTCCTTGCCCAGCACCGTCAATATTCCGTGCGAAATTTGCATGCCGACAGTGAGCACAACGCCCACGTTGTACAGCCAGAAGAACGAGTTGAATAGCTGGCGGTACCGCGACAGTGCGAAGACTTTCTCCAACGCCAAGAAGATGAGGAACAGCATGAAGCCCAGCGCCAGCAAGTGGGTGTGGGCTACGCCTAGCTGCGTATATTCGCCTTCCGGAAAGTCCTGTAGCTTCGTAAACTCCCGATAAAACAAGCCGGCGACCAAGCCTAAGACAAGGTAGAAAATCGCTGCCCTGTACAAAGCCTTCATGTCATTACTCCTTCCCAGTCATCACCATGACTGGATAGCCGAGGGGATCAATTTCTCTAAATACATATCTTGCCCCGACTTGTCCGGCTTTGAATCGCAGAGGCGGTTGAACCTTGAATCAACCAGTAGGTTGATTGGACGCATATTCTTCCCCAGTCTCCTTACTTCCCAGCCAAAAGAGTGTCAAGTTAAGGCCCGACCCTTGTTTGGTGGGCAGCTGATATCCAGCTCGGTTGGGCTGAGAAGTAAGGTAACCTAGCACCATGTAGAAGAACTGGAAACAGTAGAATCGCGGTGCCATGGCCCTATATGAGAGGGTGTCTCATGGTGTGTGTAGGTTTCCAACCTGCATAAGGAGATAAGCCAGAATGACTAGTGTGCCACGACGAGATCCGGCTGATAAGGCCAAGATTGATGCGATTGAAAAGAAAATTCTTGCTAACCCTGAAATCGCGAAACTTGATTATGAGCTAGGCACTTCCACCACGGATGCTAATGACCTGGTTCGGGGCATGCTACAAGCCTCAATCACCAGAGGCTTGAATGCTGAAATGGATACCCACTTGGGCTATGCAACCGGTGATAGAGCAGCTAAAGCTACTGCTGGAATAAGATAATTACCGCAATGGGACGTATCCGAAAACCGTAGATTCTAACTACGGGCCAGTAAGCATTGATGTTCCACGAGATAGAAACGGCACATTTGTTCCTACGATGGTACCCAAAGGCTCCAGGCGGCTGACAGATGTTGACGATATGATTGTCAGCTTATATGCCGGCGGAATGACCATTCGGGATATCCAGCATCACATGGCTACTGCACTGCGGGTAGATATCTCTCATGAAACAATCTCTGCAGTAACTGATGCCGTCGGCGATGAGGTCATGGTGTGGCAAAACCGCCAGCTAGAAGAATT
>NZ_JBEHFM010000045.1:0-4526 GCF_040225675.1 Corynebacterium sp. KPL2680 | reverse complement strand
GTACTACGGTGGTCGCCAGCCTCATTCATAAGGGGCCCACCGTCAGTTACAGATACACCACGCTACTGGACGCAACCTGCTAGTAACAATCCGCCTAGTTACTAGGAGACACCCACCGTGACGAAACCCAACTTTTTAATTGGCCATAAAGCAATGAAAGTCGCGCTACAAATTCGACCAAGATGAACTCATGCAAAGGAGCTCCCTCGTTGACTAATAATAATTCTTTGGGTCAGCCGGATCCCTCTCAGCACCAGTCATGGAATTCCTCTTCCCCTACCGGAGATTCCACAGGTAATACTGGGAAAAGTGGCAAGGCCACACGCTTGGCGATGATCGTCCTAGCAATCATTGCCATCATCGCAATCACCGCCGGAGTCACGTGGGCGCTCACGAATAGCAGCGATTCTGCTGATTCCACTGACGCCGATGCCTTTGTCCCCGTCACCTCGTCTCAAGAGGAAAACAAGGATGAGGGCACAGCCGCAGAGAAACCTGAACCTGCGACGAAGACGACAACGGAGACCCAGATCCGCTCCGATCAATCCACTGGGAATGATCAATGCGATGGCCGCTACATCATGATCGTCGAGTCTGCCATCATTCCGGTGGGCGAAGATCCGT
This sequence comes from Corynebacterium sp. KPL2680, assembly GCF_040225675.1. NCBI lineage: Bacteria > Bacillati > Actinomycetota > Actinomycetes > Mycobacteriales > Corynebacteriaceae > Corynebacterium > Corynebacterium sp. KPL2680. The sequence continues at coordinate 3,902 of NZ_JBEHFM010000045.1, read as the reverse complement.
CAGCAGAGACGCAACGCGTGCAAAACAAATACCCGGGTTCCAAGATTCTTTCCGGCAATGCCTGTAGTTCTCTCCGCGGCCAAGTCGACGGAGGCACAGCATATGCGATCTACTTCGACGCCGGCCACAGCGTGGACAAAGTCTGCGAACTCAAGGCTGCATACGGCGGCAACGCCCGATCCCTAAATAACAACGCAGACTTCAGCGATCCCTGTTAAGAGGGGAGTTCTGCCTTTCGGCGATGACTCTCATGAAGTTCGCACCACAAATGTCTACAGCTACCGCGTTCTCCTCGGATTCGCCCTAGCATCGAGCGAATCGCGGTTGCTGTAGACGTTTGTGCGCTTGGTGCACGAGTCTTAGCGCAAGCGGTGGCCTATGAAGCCGGCGGCCAGGGTATTGCCGGAGGATTGATCAATGAGCAGAAAGTTTCCCACGGCGCCGCGGGCGGCGTAATCCTCCACGGGCAGTTCGGCCTGGGTCTGGATGGTGATATGGGCGATATCGTTCATAACAACGGCCTCAGGATCATCAACGTCAGATACGCCATCGAGATCCAAGGTGCGGGAAAGAGCAGCGATGCGGGCCTTGACCAGGGAGGAACCATAGCGCAGCTTGAGCATCTGACCAGGTTTTAGGTCTTTTTCGGTAAGGCCTACCACCGTGGCAGCGAATTCCCGGGTGGCCGGGGGACGCTGGGCGCCGGCGAGGAGATCGCCGCGGGTGAGATCGACGTCATCGGCAAGCAGTAGCGTCACCGAATCACCGGCAGCGGCCGAGGAAGCTGGACCGTCGGCGGTATCGATCTGGGTGACGGTGCTGGTGCGGCCTTCGGGCAGGTGCACCGTATCGCCCACGGAGATGGACCCGGCCTTCACGCGGCCGGCGTAGCCACGGTAATCGGTGGCGTGCTCGCGGATTACGTACTGGATGGGAAAGCGAAAGTCCAGCTCATCGGCGCGTCCGGTGGCGACGGGGATGGTCTCGAGCACCTCAAGGACGGTGGGGCCGGTGTACCACTCCATGGTTGTAGAGCGCTCGACCACGTTATCGCCCTTGAGCGCGGAAATGGGCACGACGGTGGTATCGGTAATGTCTAGGCGCTGGGCAATCTTATGGAATTCGGCCTCGATATCGCGGAAGACCTGCTCGTCATAGTCCACGAGGTCGATCTTATTGACGGCTAGGACGACGTGGCGCACGCCCAGGAGCGCGGCCACGTTGAGGTGGCGGCGGGTTTGTTCGACGACGCCGTGGCGGGCATCGATAAGCAGCACCACCACCTGCGAGGTGGACATGCCGGTGACCGTATTGCGGGTATACTGCACGTGGCCTGGGGTATCGGCGAGGATGAAGGTGCGCTTATCGGTGGCAAAGTAGCGGTAGGCCACGTCGATGGTAATACCTTGCTCGCGCTCGGCGCGCAGGCCATCAACAAGCAGGGAAAGATCCATGCCATCGAAACCGCGATCGGAGGAGGAACGCTCCATGGACTCGACCTGATCCGCGAGCACGGACTTGGTGTCATAGAGCAGCCGGCCGACGAAGGTGGATTTGCCGTCATCAACGGAGCCGGCGGTGCATAAGCGCAGGGTATCGCGCTGTTTGAGGGCGCCGACATTGGGCGCGAGGGTAGTCGTCATCAGAAGTAGCCTTCCTTCTTGCGGTCTTCCATGGCGGATTCAGAAAGTTTGTCATCGGCGCGGGTGGCACCGCGCTCAGACAGGGTGGAAATGGAGATTTCCGCGAGCACCTCATCGGGGCTGGAGGCGGTGGATTCGACGGCGCCGGTGCAGGACATATCGCCGACGGTGCGGTAGCGCACGGTGCGGGTCTCTAGCTGCTCATCGTCTTTCGGCCCACCCCATTCACCTGGCGAAAGCCACATGCCGCCGCGGTTGAAGACCTCGCGCTGGTGCGAATAATAAATGGGCGGCAACTCGAGCCCGCGCGCGCCGATGTATTCCCAAATATCGGATTCGGTCCAGTTGGAGATGGGAAAGACGCGCACGTTTTCGCCGGCCATCTTGCCGCCGTTGTACAGATCCCACAGCTCGGGACGCTGGCGGCGAGGGTCCCACCCGCCGAAGGAATCGCGGATGGAAAAGATGCGTTCCTTGGCGCGGGCGCGCTCCTCATCGCGGCGGGCCCCGCCCAGCACGGCGTCGTACTCGCGCTTGGCGATGGTCTCTACCAGCGGCACCGACTGCAGCGGGTTGCGCGTGCCATCGGGCCGTTCCTGCAGCTCGCCGCTATCGATCCAGTCTTGAACGTGGGCGACGTGGAGGCGGGCGCCGGATTCCGCAACCAGGTCATCGCGGAATTTGATCACCTCGGGGAAGTTATGACCGGTATCCACGTGGAGCAATTCAAAAGGCACCGTGGCCGGGGCGAAGGCGCGACGGGCCAGCTCGAAGACGACAACGGAGTCCTTGCCGCCGGAAAAGAGGAGGCCTACCTTATCGAATTGCCCGGCCACCTCGCGCAGGATGTGGATGGATTCATTTTCTAGGTCTTGTAGGTGTGGGGAAAGTGTGCTCATTATTCGTGTAACCCGCATTCTGTCTTGCCATCTCCAAATACTCGCCCGGAGCGGGCGTCCTCACCGTCGCCGACCGGGAAGGTCAACGGCGCATCGCCGATGGACCGGTATCCCTGCAGGGTCAGCGGGTGGATGATGAGGTCATTATCTGCGATGTACTGATCGGTATCGTCCAAGTTCCAAGTGATAATCGGCGAAATCTTTAACCGCCCAGTGCGGTCCAGGCTGAGCGCCGGGGCGTGAGCGCGGTGCTCGGAATCGGCCCGGCGCAGGCCCGTGACCCATCCGGCATAAGGGTCCATGGCCATATTCAGTGGCTCCACCTTGCGCATGCGGTTATAGGCGGCAGTATCGCGCGCGTACAGGCGCGGGCCGTACACCTCATCTTGCTCTTCGGGGCTCAGCAGCGGCAGTACGCGAACAAGGGGGAGATCCGGGTAGCGCTTATCCACCTCTTCGGCCACTTGGAGGGTTTCTGGAAAGTGCCAGCCGGTATCGATGAAGAGGAGATCCGCTGCGAGCCCGGCGCGGTGGGAGAGCTCTGCCAGCACGGTATTTTCCATGGACATGGTGACCGCAAGCCGGCCAGGGGCGTGCTCGGCGGCCCACTCGGTGATGTTTTCTGCGGATTCGTAGGCGAGCTTATCCGCCCATTTGTCCACTAGCTGTTCATTGCGCGCGGCCACCTCGGTGGAAAGCGGCGCGGTATCGCGCGTGCCTTCGGGCGAGATGTGGGGATCGCGGAAGGGCTTTCCGCCATCCAGCAGGTTCGTCGTTGGGTTCATGAGCTCACACACTAGGCAACCCTGGCACCTGACGCAGCACGTTTTTCCGGAAACGGCGCTGAGCTTGGCCAAAGGGAAGAATAAAATGTTTTATTTCTGAACCAAGCTGACTAGCTTTATAGACAATGTAGTCTATCGCGGGCCTACCGGATTTGCCCGAGGAGGAACTTTTATGCAGCGTGTTGCCATCATTGGAGAAGGCCCTGCCGCCTTATCCACCACGGAAAGACTTCTGAGCGCCGGTATGTGCGTAGACCTCATCTCAGAAAAAACTGCACCGTTCGGTCTACTTCGCCGGTTCGCGGGGCTTGCCGGGGTGCTCGAGGAGGCTGTGCCGCACGAGTGCGCACCGGGTACTACTCCGCGGCTGCGCCTACTGGGAAACGTACGCGTGGGAGTAGACGGCGATATCAACCATAACGAGGTCCACCAGTTGGCCGCCCACGGTGACCGTGAGCTCATCATCATGGAATTAAAAGCCCGTGGCATTCCCGTCACCTGAACTGGCCCCCGAAAGTTGGACTGGTTTAATTCTAGGTGATGAGGGGTTCAAGGGTCTGATTCCGATATTGCAT
>NZ_JBEHFM010000044.1:0-4540 GCF_040225675.1 Corynebacterium sp. KPL2680 | reverse complement strand
TCCCCGTAGGTGACCTGCCGGTTCGCGGCGCGAATCAGGTGCACGATGCAGGTTTGTACCATGGAATTCGGCCAGGTTGCCTCCAGAAGCCTCTGGTAGGCCTTTCAGCCCGTCACAGCAGACGATAAAGACGTCTTTGACCCCGCGGTTGGAAAGGTTGGCGCACACGTGTGCCCAAAAGGAAGCACCTTCTTCTTTGGCAATCCACAATCCCAAAATGTGCTTGATGCCATCTAAATCCACGCCGATGGCCATATAAGCACTCTTGTTGACTACCCGGCCGCCGTCGCGGACTTTAATGCGCAACGCATCCAGGAATATCACGGGGTAGAATTGGGCCTGACCCCCGGAAAGTGGACACATCGGGGGCTAGCTATGCTGCTGTGGTCAGTATAGCTGAAGTCTCGGCTTCACAGACATCAGGCGCTACAAGGTTGCACCAGGAGTGGCGCCTGCGGGTGTTGTAGCGCATGCACCACCGGAAGACTTCCTGCCGGCAGGTGATCGGATCTCTCAAAGACTTTCCTATCACGCAAAACTTCCCGCTTTTAGGTGGCGTTAAACGATTCTGCTAGGGCGTTATCAGCACTAGTTCCTACCGTCCCCATGGACTGGCGTACGCCCAGCGACGAGCAGTAGTTTCTGAACGCTTGTGAGGTGTACACGCTGCCGTGATCGGAATGGAAAACAGCCTCATCAAGACTGCCACGCACACCGTATGCGTGGGCTAGAGCATCGATGACCAGTAAGCCTCGCATGTGGTCTGCGAGTGCATAACCTGCAAGTTTCCGTGAATAGGTGTCAATGACTGTGGCCAAATACATGTTTTTGCCTCCCTTACAAGGCAGGTAGGTAATGTCGCCGACATACACACGGTTCGGCTCGTTGGCGGTGAATTTACGGCCTACTAAGTCCGGCATGACACGGTGACCAGGCTTGCGCCTGGTAGTGACGCATCGACGCCGTTTGCTAAAGCCTTTAAGTCCCATGGATTTCATGATGCGTGCAACCTTCTTGTGATTGACCGGGGTATACGCCAGGTCTTCCTTAAGGCTTGCGGCGATGCGTTTAGCTCCGTAAAGCCCGTGCTCATCATCGAAGATGGTTGTGATTCTTGCACCAATAAGACCGTCAGAATATATCTTTAACCTGCGCTTTTTGCGGGTGCTCACCCACTTGTAAAACGAGGAACGATTCAGCTTTAAAACGTGGCACATCCGCTTGACCGAGTACTCGGTTCGGTGGTCATCGACAAACTGGAAGCGGATCACCAGCGTGTCTCTTCGGCAAAATACTTAGCAGCTTTACGTAGAATATCGCGTTCTTCGCGCAGCTTCGCGTTTTCTTTTTCCAGCTGTCGGATTCGTTCGGAATCATTCGCCGCTTGGGCTTTATCCTGCACTGCTTTTATGCGGGCACGTTTGCCGGTGCCGTACTTTTTGACCCAAGAATGCAGCGAGGCTCGATTGATACCGAGCTTGGCTGATGCTTTGTTCAGCGAGAGGTCCTCATTGTTCTCATAGAGGGCCACGGCATCGCGTTTGAACTGTTCTCAGTACCTGGACATGGTGGTAGATTACCTTTCTTCCCAGCTCGACTGGGCTGGATATCAGGTGTCCACCAAACAGGGATCAGGTCCGTGGTCGTTCTGGGTAGAAATAACCACCGCCGCAACATGGGACTCACCGTAAGTTAAATGGCCAGTATCGACTTGGTTGAGAAGTTTTCGCGCGCGGTTTTTGATGTACATTTCATAGTTGCGCTGACTGTCGTCGATCCGCTTCATGACACGTTGCCTAATCCAAGAATCACAGAACGGTAGAAGAATTCTTGAATGAGCAAGCTAGAAAAACAGAAATGGAACGAAGGTGCCTAGCTGTTTGAGGTCATTCAATGGCCGACGACATTTGGCATTAGAGCCGACAGCTCTATTGCTTCTGTGGCTGCTTTTTTAGTATTGAATTTTCTCCGGACATGAGATCTATTATTCCTGAGTTGATTGCGATGATTCCTATCCAAGACCCTGTTATATAGATGAAAAGTGTGCCGAGGAGTATGGCGAAGCAGCTAACTGCCTTTAGCTGTTTCGTTCTTCTGTCATTGGATTCGTCAGGCTGGTAGATCCGGGCAACCATGAGATCAACGGCGGCAACGGCTAGCAAAAAATACGAAATTTTTGTGTAACCGAATAAAGCAAAGACTCCTGAAACCACAAGCACGGCAATCCCTGCAAAGCCAATCAAACGACTCATCAGAAAAACACTCCAAAATATGGTTTGATAAGAAACGTCTCGTTAATTCTACTCGAAAGGTGAGGTCTATCGAATGAAAAAGAAGGTCACGGGAATTGTGCTCGCTCTGAGCATTGCGCTCGGAGGGGCGCATTCGGCTGGGGCTGCCGAATCGACAATGGAAGCTACCGAAGAAATCGGTGCGAATGTCGAAGAAACCACTATCACTACAGAGGGAGATGTGACAACGATCAGTGGCCCTGATGGTGTCACGACCCTGACGGAAGATGCTGCGGCGAACACAATCACCATTAATAGCCCAAATGGAGTGACTGTTTTGAATCGCAATGAGGTGCTCGAGTTTGAGGAACAGGGTGGACATGGGCCGGTTGCGGAAACCCGAGCACGTGGAATCGTTACCGACTGGGAAGCCTACCTGTGTAACGCTGCGACTGCAGCTGTTGTAGGTGGACATGAAGCCACTTGGGAAAAAGCTCTGAAGGTGGCGAAAAATGTAGCTAAGCTTCATCCAGCAACCCGTGCTGCTCTTGTCGCAGGGCATTTGGGGGCAGGCACGTTCCTCTCAACACAGTGCTAGTAACCGTAGGATTTAGACTCAGGGACGCCCCTCTGCAAGCCAAAAGCAGAGGGGCGTCCCTGAGTCTTTCTATTAGAGGTAGCGATATAATGCGGTCCTGCCAATGCTGAGCCTGCGCGCATCCTCAGCCTTCGGGATACCAGCATTCACCCACTCGCGTGCCTGGGCAAGCTTTTCATATGGAGGGCCAAACACTTCTAGGCGATTGAGTACGCCAGGACTGCACCGGGGCAACCGAGCCGGTCGGCTCGGGCGGCAGCCCAGACCGAGCACCTGGAGCCGGACAACGCACCGGCTTGGATATTCCTTTTTCGCACGACCGAAATACGGTCACGCAAAGGAGGTTCCTGTGCAAAAACGCTCGCACCCTCGCACCAGTCTTAAGCGACTTTCTGAACTGCCCTCGCTCGCGCTAGGCGCTGCCATCGGCGCGATATTTGCCGACCCCATGGACGCGATCCACAGCTGGACGGAGCTGCTCGATCTACTTGTCTTCTGGCGCTAGCGCCTACACACTATTGGCACTCTTAGTGACACCGGGGCATAGTTCATCCAACCTAATCTTGTTAAGAGAGGTTTTACTTAACTGCCTAGCGGCAGGGGAACCGTATATTGCTTACGGCATTTCCCACCTATCAGGACCCAAGCATTCCTAGCTCTCGCAGGGTCTTTAGATGCAGATTCACTGTCCGCTTAGTAACGCCGAGTTCGTTCGCTATCTCACGTGCCAATGGAATTTCTCCAGTCTGTGAAAGCGCATCCAAAGCAGCACTAAGGACTCTCGCTTGAGTGCTTTTCCCTTGGATAGAGCGTCGTTTGTTTGCAGCGGCTAGGGCCTCCCGTTGCTCTTGTGCATATTGACCCTCGGGGTCGGTTTTCCAGCGCTCTGCGGCTTTCTTACCGCCTCTACGTCCCATGGTGGCTAGTGCTTTGCGTTCGCTGCTGGTAGCTTTTCCTGGCGCGCTAGAGCTGGTGTAGGCCTTACTCTTGGAGTGGGTGACGTAGCCGCGCACGCGCCTTGCCATGGTCTGGCGGTCGCGCATCGGTGGTATCTCACTGTCGCGTCCTGCTCCGCCGTGACGCTGTGCGACGTTGTAGGCGTGCTCGTAGGCATCAATGATTGCTGCATCCGTCAGACGTTGGGCTTGGGCCCGACCCCCGGAAAGTGGACACATCGGGGGTCGGGCCCTTACACCGCCGCGGACGAGTCCACAGCTAAGGCGGCCTTAGATGAATTTGAAGCCTCTGAATTGGGAGAAAAATATCCACGCTCAGTCAAGGTCTGGCAGGACGCGTGGGCGCGTTTCGTACCGTTTCTGCAGTTCCCGCCAGCAGCAAGGAAGGTCATCTATACGACGAATTCCATTGAGTCGTTTAACAACCAGCTGCGTAAAGCTACTCGCAACAGGGTGCAGTTCACTAACGATGAATCCGCCCTCAAGACGCTGTGGTTGATGATCTGCAATATTGAAGACAAACGAGCCGCAAAGAGAGCCAAGCAAGGCAAACGAGTCTCAAGAACAGCCGGCAGACTCATGGAAGGAGCCCGAGTGTCCGGCTGGAAACAAGCCATCAACCAAATAGCCGTGGCCTTTCCCGACCGCTTCGACAAATACCTATAAACCTAGCCACTGAAGTGTCCCAGGTTTTGTTCCGTTTGAGTAGATGGGAAAATCTGGAACATGCCAAGAAAATTTGACCAGGATGCAAA
>NZ_JBEHFM010000043.1:0-4985 GCF_040225675.1 Corynebacterium sp. KPL2680 | reverse complement strand
GCGACTGACCTGTCAACCATCACGACCACTTACCCAGGAACAGACTGTCAAATAAGTCATGAATTCGGACACCGTCAAGGTCGCATTCTGAACAGTACACGCTTCGGCGGGTACTGTTCTTTTTTGGTTTTGGGCCGCTGCTTGTTGGTGCCACCTTGGTACAGGGGCATCGGAAAGCGTGAAAACTGCCCTTGTAGTGCTGATTTGTGTTGTTTCTAGGCGGCTGTGTAAAGTAACTACCCGTGCCCAAGAGGCACACAAAACTGAAAATGGCCTTGTGGCGCAGTTGGTTAGCGCGCCGCCCTGTCACGGCGGAGGTCGCGGGTTCAAGTCCCGTCAAGGTCGCGGAAACCTTCGGGTTTCTGGCCAGATAGCTCAGTCGGTAGAGCACACGCCTGAAAAGTGTGGGGTCGCCAGTTCGATCCTGGCTCTGGCCACAACTATGGTCCCTCCTTATTATCAAGGAGGGACCATTTTTGGTTTAATGGGGGACATGGAAAAAGCAGTTTCTCATCAGACCGATTTGTCCCGTTTCGTGCTTACCGTTGACGGTGTGGAAGCAGGAATCTGCGAATATGTAGATTCCGGCGATACCCGCGAGTTCAACCACACGGTCATCGGGGATGACTTCCGCGGACAGGGCCTGTCCTCGCCGTTGATTAAGGCGGCCCTCGATGAAACTCGGGCTGCCGGCATGAAGGTCATCGCCACCTGCTCTGCCGTGGCGCACTTTATGGACAAGAACCCCGAATACCAGGACCTGCTGCGCGGTTAAGCACAGCAAAAAGCGGCCCACACAAGCCTGTGGGCCGCTTTTAGTCTATTTAGATGTAGTAGTCCGGATCCACGAGCTTGACCCGCTCATGCCTATTTGAAGGCCGATTCTTGGCGGGGATGCCCACCGCGATGTGATCGGCTGGTACGTCCTTCGTTACAACGGCATTGGCACCGATGGCGGAACCGGCACCGATGGTGATGGGGCCTAAAACCTTAGCGCCCGCGCCGATGGTGACGTTATCTTCCACCGTGGGGTGGCGCTTGGTCTGGGTGAGGACCTGACCGCCGAGCGTCACGCCGTGGTAGAGCATCACGCCATCACCAATTTCCGCGGTTTCCCCAATGACAATGCCCATCCCGTGGTCGATGAAGAAGCAGCGCCCGATGGTGGCGCCTGGGTGGATCTCGATGCCGGTAAAAAAGCGGTTAATCTGGGACAGGATGCGCGCAGGGCCCCGCAGGCCGCGCTTCCACAGCCAGTGGGAGACGCGGTGCGACCAGATGGCGTGCAGGCCGGAATAGACGATCGCATTTTCAACGTCGCCGCGGGCGGCTGGGTCATGGTCCCGGGCATTGGCTAAATCTTCGCGGATATATTTAATAATGCTCATGGGGACTATAGTACTGGTCACAAAAAGGCACCCGCCAAGCTTGACGGGTGCCTTTTATTCACGGACTAGGCTGCGGGGCTAATTATGCCTCGCGGATGTCCTCGAAAAGAACGGTGGAAACGTAGCGCTCACCAAAGTCCGGCAGGACAACGACGATGGTCTTGCCCTCGAACTCGGGGCGCTCAGCCAGCTTCAGTGCAGCCGAGAGGTTTGCACCGGCGGAAATACCAACCAGCAGGCCCTCTTCGGTAGCAAGGGCGCGAGAGAGCTTGATGGACTCCTCGAGGGAGGCGGTCAAAACCTCATCCAGCTGCTCGCGGTCGAGCACGTCCGGTACGAAGTTGGCGCCCAAGCCCTGGATCTTGTGTGGGCCTGCCTGGCCCTCAGACAGAACAGGGGAGTCAGCCGGTTCAACGGCAGCGAGGTAAACGTCTGGGTTCTTGGACTTCAGGTAGCGGCCTGCACCGGTGATGGTGCCGCCGGTGCCGACGCCTGCGACGAAGGCATCGACATTGCCCTCGGCGTCGTCCCAGATCTCCGGGCCGGTGGTGGCCTCGTGGATCTTGGGGTTGGCCTCGTTAGCGAACTGGGAAGCCAGGATGGCGTTGCCGCGCTCGGCGACGATCTCGTTGGCCTTGTCAACCGCACCCTGCATGCCGGCAGCGCCCGGGGTCAGGATGATTTCTGCACCGTATGCGCGAAGCAGGACCTTGCGCTCATTGGACATGGTCTCTGGCATGGTGAGGACAACGTCGTAACCCAAGGTCGCGCCGGCCAGTGCCAGAGCAATGCCGGTGTTACCGGAGGTAGCTTCAACGATGGTGCCGCCCGGCTTCAGGTCACCGGACTCCTCGGCGGCCTTGATGATGGCCAGACCGATGCGGTCCTTAACGGAGTTACCAGGGTTAAAGGACTCCACCTTGGCCAGCACGGTGGCACCCTTGCCCTCTGCCAAGCGGTTGATGCGGATGAGTGGGGTACCGCCGATGGTCTCTAGGACATTGTTGTAAATAGCCATTTATTAGGACTCCTTTGGGAATCGTATTCGTGGTCAAATCAGGTACAAGCGCAAGGATACACTATTTAAGTAGACAGAGTGGTATATTTATTACAGACTACCCATTCGGGCATGAAATGTGGGATTCGCGGCCGTGGAGGCACAGGGGCGATTTCGAATTACCCCCACTTGCTGTCTATAATTCCACGTAGTTACCCGCTGCTCCCCAAGTTTTCGGGGATATCGGGTGCACCTACTTGGTTACCCCCGACGAGGAAAGAGTCTCATGGAGTCGCATCGCCTCAAAGATGATGAAGAATCCGTACGCGCGGCACTGTCGTCTCTCAAAACCGCCACCGGAATCCCAGTGACGATGTACGCAACATTATTGGCGGATAATCGCCTGCAAATTACCCAGTGGGTGGGTCTGCGTACACCGGCGCTGCAGAATCTGCTTATCGATGCCGGCGTGGGCGTCGGCGGGCGCGTCATCACCACCCGCCGCGCGGTGGGCGTATCGGACTACACGCGTGCCACCACCATTTCCCACGAGAACGACAGCGTGATCCAAGACGAAGGCCTGCACTCGATCGTTGCGGTACCGGTTACCGTGCAGCGTGAAATCCGAGGAGTGCTCTATGTTGGCGTGCACTCCCCAGTGCGCCTGGGGGATAAGGTCATCGAGGAAGTCACGATGACGGCGCGGACCCTGGAGCAAGACCTCGCGGTCAACTCCGCGATGCGCCGCGCCGATGGCGGAAAGGGGGGTGCCTCCCGCGGCCATGCCATGAACGGTGCGGAATGGGAACAGGTTCGTTCCACCCACTCCAAGCTGCGCATGCTGGCCAACCGCGTCGAGGACGAGGAATTGCGCAAGGAACTCGAGGCACTTTGTGATCAGATGGTCTCTCCTGTGCGCGTGAAGCAATCGACCAAGCTTTCAGCCCGCGAACTCGACGTCCTCTCCTGCGTGGCGCTCGGCCACACCAACGTGGAAGCGGCGGAAGAAATGGGGATTGGCGCCGAAACCGTCAAGTCCTACCTACGCTCCGTAATGCGCAAGTTGGGGGCACACACTCGCTACGAAGCCGTCAATGCCGCCCGCCGGATCGGCGCGTTGCCCTGATAACCGGTAGCGTATAAAGCTGTGAAAGATCAGTTTATTGTTTCCGGTGGTGCCCGCCTTGCAGGCACCGTCAAAGTAGATGGCGCCAAGAACAGCGTCCTTAAGCTCATGGCCGCCGCATTGCTGGCGGAGGGGACGACGACGCTGACCAATTGCCCAGAGATTCTGGACGTACCTTTGATGAAGAAGGTGCTCGAGGGCTTGGGCTGCGAGGTGACAATCGATGGCAGCACCGTCCGCATTACTACCCCCGCGACGCCGCAATCGAACGCGGACTTTGATGCGGTCCGCCAATTTAGGGCATCGGTATGCGTCTTAGGCCCACTGACCTCGCGCTGCGGGCATGCAAAGGTTGCGCTGCCCGGTGGTGACGCCATTGGCTCTCGCCCGCTCGATATGCACCAGACTGGCTTGGAGAAGCTCGGCGCCACCACGCGCATTGAACACGGCGCCGTGGTCGCTGAAGCTTCCGAGCTTCGCGGCTCTAATATCCGCTTGGACTTTCCTTCCGTTGGTGCGACAGAAAACATCTTGACCGCCGCCGTCTTGGCCGAGGGCACTACTGTTCTCCACAATGCCGCCCGCGAGCCCGAGATCGTGGACCTGTGCGAGATGATGAAATCCATGGGCGCCAATATCGAAGGCGAAGGCACCTCCGAGGTCACCATCCACGGCGTGGACCGGCTTAACCCAACGGAGCACGAGGTCATTGGTGACCGCATCGTGGCCGGCACCTGGGCTTATGCCGCAGCCATGACACAAGGCGATATCACCGTTGGCGGTATTGCTCCGCGTCACCTGCACCTTCCGCTGGAAAAGCTGAAGTCCGCCGGCGCAGAGATTGAAACCTATGAAAACGGCTTCCGCGTGCGCATGGATAAGCGTCCTACCGCCGTGGATTACCAGACGTTGCCTTTCCCAGGCTTTCCGACGGACCTCCAGCCCATGGCCATCGGCATTTCCTCCATCGCCGAAGGAACCACCGTGATCACGGAGAACGTCTTCGAATCCCGGTTCCGCTTCGTGGACGAAATGCTGCGCTTGGGTGCCGATGCCCAAGTGGATGGCCATCACGTGGTGGTGCGGGGTAAGGAACATCTTTCCTCTACGCATGTATGGAGTTCCGATATCCGTGCCGGAGCTGGCCTAGTCCTCTCCGCACTGTGCGCCGACGAAGCGACGACCGTTCACGATGTCTTCCATATAGACCGCGGATATCCCCACTTTGTGGAGAACCTTTCGCGGCTTGGAGCCACCATCGAAAGGACGCAGGAAGAAGAAATCTTCTAATTAACCTTCCCCAGTACGCATTTTTCTCGTGTGTGCTGGGGATTTGTGCGTTTCTTGGAGTGGGGTGTAGGTTTATCCAAGTCGCCGAGAGGTAGCCGGTTGGTTATTTTTTAGTGACTTTTTGTACTGACTTGGCTCAAGGATTTGACTTGGTTCAAGTTGTTGGGTAAGTTAGTACGAGCCG
>NZ_JBEHFM010000042.1:0-5022 GCF_040225675.1 Corynebacterium sp. KPL2680 | reverse complement strand
AAATGGTAATAAGAAAGCCGCTGCTTAACCCCTAAGCAGCTTAACAACGTGTCCACGATTTGCGGGCAACCCCAGTTTTGTACGTGAATTTTACCGTAGTTGGTGTGTGGGGGTGGTGCAATTTTAGTGGGGGTGGTTGTGGAGTTTGGTTAGTTGGTTGATTTGGATTTTGCCCATGATGTTGCGTGGGAGTTTGTCGATGAAGTGGACATCTCGGGGGATGGAGTGGTCGGCGAGGTTTTGGGCGACGTGTTGTTGGATTTGTTTTGGGGTGAGGGTGTGGGGTTTGTGTGTGACGACGTAGGCGGCGATTCTTTGGAATGTGTCTTTGTCTTCGACTCCGATGCATGCTGCTTCGGCGATTTCGGGCATTGATTCGATGGTTGCTGTTACTGATTCTGGGTGGACGTTTTCTCCGCCGACGATGATCATTGAGTCTGAGCGGCCGAGGACGTGGAGTTGGTTGTTGTTATCGATGTATCCGGTGTCGCCCATTTGTAGCATTCCGTCTTGGGTGTATGGGGGTTTCTTGTTTGGGTTGGTGTAGCCGGTGAGCATCATGGGGCTTTTGATGGTGATTTGGCCGGTTTTTCCTTGCGGTAGGGGGTTTCCTTGTGGGTCGCGAATGGTGACTTGGACGCCTGTTACTGGTGTTCCTACTGTGGTGGGGTCGTTGGCGAGTTGTTGGGGGTTAGCGCAGGCGATGAGGTCGGCTTCGGTGGAGCCGTAGATGGTGGTGAGGATGGGGCGTCCGAAGTGTTGGTTTACGTCGTGGACGAGTTGTGGGGTGACTTTGTTTCCGCCGGAGCCTATCCATTTTAGGCTGCTCATGTCGTATTTTTTGTCGAGCATGTTTTTGTAGAAGATTGGGGAGGTTACGGCGCCGTCGCATTTGTATTTTTGGATGATTTGCATGCCTTTGTCGGGGTCGAAGTGCCGGGACATGATCATTGTGCAGGTTCCTGCGATGGCGATGTTGAGGGCTCCGATGCCCCAGGTGTGGAAGAGGGTGCAGGGGATGTAGACGGTTTGGTTGGCGTGCCAGTCGAGGTTGTCGAGGATGGCGCCGAGGGTTACTGGGAAGGTGGGTTCTTTGCGTTGGATTCCTTTGGGGGTTCCTGTTGTGCCGGAGGAGTAGAGGATGTAGGGGGTTTGTTTGGGGATGAGGGGGAGTTTGATTTTTTGGGTGGTTTGGGTGATGTGGTTGAGGGTGATGTGGTTTGGGTTTGGGGTTGTTGTGGTGTCGTTGATGATGATTTTATCGGTGTTGTGGGGGATTTTGGGGAGGAATTCGGGGTCGGTGATGATGAGTTTGATGTTGTTTTGTTGGATGAGGTTTTTGATTTGTTCTGGGGAGCCTTGGATGTTGAGCATGTTGGCTATTGCGCCGTTGTAGGAGCGGGCGAGGATTGCTGTGGCGGCTCCGGAGGAGTTGCGGGCTAGGATTCCGTAGTTGAGTTGGTGGGGTTTGAGGTTGTGTTGCTGTGCGTAGTTTGTGAGCCATTGGGCGAGGCTGCGTGCGTTGTGGCGGAGTTGTGCGTAGGTGAGTTGTGTGTCGTCGTCAATGATTGCTGTGGTATTTGGGGCTATTTGGTAGGCGGTTTCGAGGTTGCTTGCGGGGGAGAAGCGGTAGCGGGCGATGTTGCGGAGGCCTAGTAGTTTTGCTTTTGCTGGTGCGTTGTGGGTTAGGAATCCGCGTTGTTTGGTCATTTTGAGCATGTGCTGCATGCCTTGGATGGTTTCTTTGGTGGTGTTCATTTGTTCTCCTTCTGTGTTTGGGTTAGTGGATGTTGCGTGCGATTTCTTGGGCCATGTGTTTTTGGCCTAGTGAGGTGGGGTGGGCGATGAGGTTTTGTTCGGGTAGGCCGTAGTAGTTGGAGTTTCGTTGGTGTGGGGGTTTGCACCATCCTTCGGGGTCGTTTGGTGGGGTGATGTAGTTAGTGTGTGTTTCTTGTGCTGCTTGTCGGATGGTGTTGTTGACTTCGGTGAGGAAGTTGTTGATGTATTTGCGGTCGTTGAGGGAGAGGTAGCCGCTTTCGGGGCAGCGGTGTTCTGGGGTGGCTGCTGTGTAGTATCCGGTGAAGAAGATTTGGGCTTGGGGTGCGCGTTTTTTGGTGTCGTTGGCTATGTCGGTGAGGCGTTGTTTTAGGTTTCGGCCGGTGATGTCGGGGTTGTGGATGCTGGCGTCGGTGATGGGTTTTGCGATGGGGGCGCAGTCGGGGAGCCCTGGGATTTGGATGTGTGGTGTGCAGGTTGCGAAGAGGGCGGCTAGTCCTGCGTCGTTTCCTCCGAGTGTGATGGTGACTAGTTTGGTGTCGGGTGTGAGGTGTTGTTTTTGTGGGGCTGGGGCGGTGAAGGGGAGTGCGTGGTGTTGGGGGTTGTCGTATTGGTAGGTGAATGCCCAGGCGCAGGAGGCGTCGTCGAGTTGTAGGTTGAGTTGTTTGGCTAGTTGGTGTGGGTAGTTGTCTTGGTCTTTGACGCAGGCTGGGGTGCTGCCAGGGACAGGTTGTGTGATGGTTCCGGTTGAGGCGTAGGAGTCGCCGAGTGCTACGTATTTGTCTCCTGGTTGGAGGGCTTGTGCGGTGGGGGCTAGGAGTGTGGTTGTTAGTGCTGCGGTGGCGAGTGCTGTGTTGATTTTTGTGGTTTTCATGGGTGTTTTCCTTGTTAGACGGGAAATTCCCGTGCATTTTGGGGTTGCACGGGAATCTTTGTTGTTTGGGTCACTTAGCGAGGTTGTGTCCGATGAATTGGCCGTAGGCGTGGGTGCCGTGGGCATTGAGGTGGAGAGGAAGATTGCCTGGTGCTGGTGGCATGATGTCGATGAGGTTTACCCACCAGCGGTCTGGGGAGCAGGCGTCGTGTCCTTCGGACATTGGCCATGCGTCGAGGAAGGTGGCGTTGTTTTGTTGTGCTACTTCGCGGAGGGCGTTCTGTAGGCGCTGCTCGGTACCTGCAGTGTTGCCGGCCGGAATGGGGAGGGGGTTGGATGAGCCGAGTCCGCTGTTGTAGCAGGACATGTTGTTGAAAGAGACGTGGGGGTAGCCGACTACCATGACTTTGGCGTTGGGTGCGTGGTGGTGGGCGATGTTGATGGCATTGCGGAGGCCGTTGCGGATTGCGCGGTCTGATGCTTGGACGTCGGGGCCGTAGGGATAGGTGTCATTGGCTCCTGCGACGATGACTACGTTTTTGGTTTGTGGGTTGAGGTCACCGTGTTGAGCTGCGGTGCGCAGGGCGTTGTCGATATGTACACCGCCGGTGGAAAAGGAAGCGCCTGCGCATTGGTACTGGTCGACGTGTGCGCCGCCGGATGCGTTGGCGATTTCGTCGGCGATGGCCCCGTCTGTAACACAGCCGACGCCGGTGTTTGCTTTGATGTTTGCTTTATTCTTCCAGTAGTCAGGCACGGTTGGGTTGGCTACTACGCTGTCACCGGTGAGGACGGTGTTGCCTGGTGTTGCGGCGAGGGCGGAGGTGTGTCCTGCGATGAGAGCTGCGGTTGCGGCTGCTACTGCTGCGAGTTTAGTGGGGGATTTCATTCTTGTTTCCTCTTATATTGTTGTTTCTCCTTGAGGTTTCTAAGTTTAGGTTAATGGATTTTTAGCTGAATGTCAGTTTGTGGGCTTGTAGATTGTGAGGTTACCCTCGTTTAGTGGACACCCTATTTGTGCGGATCTTGTGTCCGTAAGAGAGGATGTTCATTGTGAGTCAACAACGCCAGAAAATACACACCTGAGTATCGACGTGAAGCCGCAAACCTGGTAATCGAGTCAGAACGCCCGATTGCTCATATGGCTAAGGAGATTGGTGTCGCACCAGGTCTTTTAGGTCGGTGGGTGAAAAATGAGCGTCAACGCCTAAGGTTCCTCGGATGGGCTAAGCCAAGCGGATCTTCGTGCTGAGAATGCTCGTCTGCGTCGTGAGCTGGCAGAAGCCAAGATGGATAATGAGTTTTTGTCACAAGCGACAGCCTTCTTCGCTTTAAGGCAACGCGATCAGAAAAGTTCGAATTGATGCAGCCAGAGCAAGGCGAATTTCAGTATCAAGCGCATGGCACGCCTTTTAAAAGCGTCTCGGTTGGGATACTACACATGGGCCCATATGCAGCAGCAACGCTTATCCGGAAAAGATGATCGTGCGGCATTTTACGATGATGTCGACCGCAAGATTCATCAGATCTGGACAGATTCTGACGAAGTCTACGGTGCCCCACGGATTACTGCAGAACTCGCCGAGGGTGGGGTCTATGTGAATCGCAAAACCGTGGCCAAACGCATGCGGATGATGGGTATTGAAGGCATCTCACCCAGGGCGTTTGTTCCCGTAACGACGATTCAATCCAAGCGGAAGTCAACGCTTCCAGACCTAGTGAAACGCCTATTTGATCAAGGGCAGCTTAATCGAGTGTGGATGTCGGATATTACCTATCTACGCACGAATGAGGGCTGGCTGTACCTATGCGTTATCCGCGATGGACACTCCCGCCGAATCCTGGGATGGGCTATGGATGGCGTTTTAAGATACATTTCTGGTCGAACGGGCCCTGCGGATGGCGTATACGTTGCGCGGTGACGTTCCTGATGGGCTGGTGTTTCACGCTGACCGCGGAACGCAATTTACCAGTGAGAAGCTTTGGGAGGTGTGCCGCAACCTGGGCATTGCTCAGTCCGTAGGGCGTACTGGCGTGTGTTTCGATAATGCGATGGCTGAGTCGTTCTGGTCGACGCTTAAGACCGAGTTCTACGACCGGAAGCGCTGGTCAACCCGTGATGCCGCACGCAAGGCCGTTGCCTACTGGATTGAAGTCGTCTACAACCGTCGGCGCCGGCACTCCGCACTCGGGATGGTCAGCCCCGTCGACTTCGAGAACCATATTGGTTTAACCACCAGCAGAAAAGAAATAGCTGCCTAACCACTAGGTAGCTCTACTATGTGTCCACGATTTTGGGGTTGCCCGCAAATCGTGGACACGTTGTTAAGCTGCTTAGGGGTTAAGCAGCGGCTTTCTTATTACCATTTTGA
>NZ_JBEHFM010000041.1:0-5351 GCF_040225675.1 Corynebacterium sp. KPL2680 | reverse complement strand
AATTGGGCGCTGCGATTCGATTACCAGGTTCGCGGCTTCACGTCGATACTCAGGTGTGTATTTCTGGCGTTGTTGACCCACAATGAACATCCTGTCTTGCGGACACAAAATCCACACTAATCGGGTCTCCACCAAACGAGGGTAACCTCATAGCCGCCTAATCACTAGGTAGTTCTATTACGTGACTTCGTTTCAAAGATTTGCGGGTAACCTTAGGCCTGCCCCGGCTACTTCAGCAGATAGCTATTCTTCACTCCGTACAAAAAATTGACACGCTCTACTTCTAGCTAAAACACAGATCGTTTGAATTTACGCAAAGAAATAACACTCACGAACAACGAAACTATACTTAATATTAGTGGAATACGGCTGGGTGGAACCTCTAGAGCGAAAAGTAGGAATCTCCAATGCGTATCAAATAATGATGGCCAAAGAGCGGTTTGCAAAACAAGCTGTGCTACAAGTAACAAAGCGAGTGTATCCACACTCACATATCTACCTATAAGTAGTGTCAAAGCGGTAAGAACAGTAGATACATAAGCGAATCTAGTGCTTCCTATGCCACAAAGGGAAAAGATCCAAGGAATAATCCATAAAACTAAGAGAACTATACCATCAATAACTAGCCAATTCCGTGAAACTTGAGCCTCTAACCTGGAAATCTGATTTCTGAAGAAAATCACTGGCAATGCAGCATAAGAAAACGAACACAAAGTACCAACGTTTGCCCCAGCAGTATCATCGAGCCAAGGGATATTTAGCAACCATCCCTCAGCGAAAGAAAGAACAAAGGCAATAAACAGCACCATTATTAGGACAGTAATTAGCCTATGCCCACGGCAGTACAAGAATGCGTATGAAGTCATGGGCTAATCGCTCACTCTGCATACAGAATGCTCAATACGTTGAGCAACGTCTTCAACGGTAACTTGTTGATTAGGCTCCCAAGGAAGACCACTAAGCGTAATTCCCAAATCTTTCGCCGGAATTCCACAGACTTTAGCGTCTGAACGAATGAGTTCCGCAGATCCAGCTTGATCCACAAACTCTCCAACTATCCCTTTTACAGTGGATTGACCGCTTAGACTTAGATGCTCTTCCGAAAGATCTCCCCACATGACGGGACGTTCTGAGAAATCTCTCCACTCAGGGGGTGATATTTTAGAGAAAGCATCCCTCGCCTGGATATTAAGCGATATATTTTCGTTAGGAACTTCCGGCCATGCGCAGACCTTAGAAGAGCAAACAACCTCACGAGAATCTCTTTGTTCAAGGCCAAACTCTGTGAGCTGCTGCGCCCAAGCAAAAGAACCGATGAGGGAAATAAGGCCTAAAAGGAAAGTCAACATATACATTTTACAGCGGTTCCTAAGCAATGCCGCAGCCGAGATTATGGTCAGCGTGGCTCCAATAATCCCTGCAATTGCTGTTCCAATTGCTTTCACATCTAGCGTTACATCAAAAGAACAGCACGCTAAAAAATCACCAGTTATATGTCTTAAGGATCCAGGAGAAGTGGCTGGAATTACCGCATACCACGTATATGCAAGCGCAGCTGATACAGACACTGAAACCAGTGGTTTAAACGAAAAGCCAAGTGCACTTCCGATTAATGTCCAACAGGTACCGACGATGGACGAATACGTCAGCATAACCCAAAAAACTGAAGATCCGAGCAGTGCAGAATCAGTACTTTGTGAAAGATTTGCTAATACATAGCCAAGAGGAAAAATCAGCGACCATGCAAACATTCGGTTCACATAGATACGAGCCACCGATTTTCGCCCCATCTGCACTAGAGGACGAAATCGTGATGCCTCCCATGCCATTGCGGCAGAAACCGCAGGGGCAATTACGAAGAATACCAATGTAGATTGAGCAGCTATCGACTCATAGTATGGCGTCTTTCCTAATTCCGAAATAGGAACCGCGCTGAGGATTATCCCAATAAGACAAATCCATAATGATGGACGGCGAAGCCAGTGTTTAATACCGAAATTAGGAACCACTGTAGTTTCCTCTCCGTACAAAAGATCGTGAGAGAATATGTGCCGGGGATTTTCCGGGTTCTGAAGCTAACTGCACGAAATCATGTCGTGAACCATCAAAATGTAGCTTTCCCTTATCAAGGACGAGAACGCGCTCGAAAGGTCTCTGTAGTTCGCCGGCATCATGCGTTGAGACGACTAGATTATGTCCTCTATCAACAATCCGTTGATATACCTCAGTTACATGCTCTTTGTTGAGTGGATCAAGTGCCGCACTTGGTTCATCAAGCAGCAGTGTTTCCGCCCCAGAGTTCAACGCAGTGGCGATCGCCAGCCTAGAGCGTTCCCCTCCGCTAAGACTTTCACACCGTTGATTAGAGACTCTTGACAGATCTACAAAATCTAGCCAATCTAAGCTTTCTTTCTTTGCGGCCTTTTTATCTCGCCCAAACAGCCAAGCAACATAAGCACAGTACTCACTAGAGGTGAAACCGGTAATAGGATTGAATGTCTGCTCTACTACAGATATAGATCCATTCCTTAGGACTGTTCCTTCCTTTGGAGAAGAATCTGATGCAAGAGCAGAAAAAAGTGTTGATTTCCCTGCACCGTTAGCTCCCAGAAGAAGCGTGGGTCGTTCATCTATCACTAACTGTGGTATATCCAGAATTATTTTACTTGAACGCCGGATTTTTAGTGCATTAGCTTGAATGGTCGCTACCATACAAATTTCATCCATTTGATGGTTAAGTGGTTCCAATCAAATGTATGGATATCAGCATGATAATTTCCCGCAGCCTGGCGCCCCCACCCGCCTCGGTCCCATCCTCCATAGCATTTATTGAGCGAACGTGAACCTAGGTCGGGGTCCGGCTTCATAGAAAGCTCTCGACGCAGGGTCATCTCAACTTTTCCAGGAGATCCATGTGGATCATTTAAACAGGTAGCTGCTGTAATCTCCGTGTTGTACCCGTCTATATTTCGATCGATCCACCCACGAGTCTTGTAGCCATCGCGAACGCCACTAACACTGGTTTCAAAGTTCCCCTCCGCGTTCGCTGGAGCAGCGAACATAGAAACCGCCAAGGCGGTTACTAACCCTGCTGCAATTTTCTTCATCACAGTACTTCCCTCTCGGAATTTAGACACGTCAAAATCGACCTCACCTTTATGACCTTTATGTGTGTTTGCTTCAGACTTCAGTATTATAAAGGATCACCTATATCGGGAACAGTGTTAACCTAACATAGGCATCTATAGCATGTACAGCCCGCAGTAAAGATATTCTAAGTACTACCCCCAATTACCATTTCTTCTTAAGGTTGATCCGCCTCCAAAATGGCATGTCCACTTCATATCCCACGAACTAAACGCCAGGTTCAAACGACATAACTGTTCCGAGTTGACGCGTCCCCGCTAGGCTAAGAGCGCCCCTTTGCGGGCAATCCCAGCAACGCTTCGTTGACGACATGATCCTCATCGACGACCGGCCAGATGAGGTTACTGAACGTATTTTGCCAGGCCATTGGGAAGGCGACCTCATCCTTGGTAAAAATAACCAATCAGCGGTAATCACATTAGTAGAACGCTTCAGTAGCCGCGTGAAGTAATGAATCCACGATCTGCTTGTTTTAGGACTCGGCAGATGGCCCCGGGCCCCAAACTGATCTTTGTACGCGTCGATGTAAGGGATCATTTGGTCGTGGGGTAGTCGAGTTCCGCTGCGAAAAAGCCGAAGCAGTCTTAACAATCCCGTTTGCTCGTTTCAGCTCACGGTTTTCGCGGCGCAGACGCTTGAGTTCTTCTTCCATTGTTTCGCTGCCTGAAGCGTCAGAATTATCGCGTACTGAAGCGCTGTCACGGTACCAAGCCCGCAACGTGTGGTGAGATCCTCCAAGGAGCTCACCGATCTCTGTGTAGGCACGTTGCAGTGAGCAAGACTCCAGGCGGACCATTTCGATGATCTGATGGACCGCCTTCTCCTTAAACTCGACGGAATACTTTCTAGGCATAGTTCAATCCTTCCTTAGCTGAGGTAAGAACTAAACCCAGGACGCTTCAGTTTGTATTCCA
Organism: Corynebacterium sp. KPL2680; assembly: GCF_040225675.1. Taxonomy (NCBI): domain Bacteria; kingdom Bacillati; phylum Actinomycetota; class Actinomycetes; order Mycobacteriales; family Corynebacteriaceae; genus Corynebacterium; species Corynebacterium sp. KPL2680. Next base: position 1,290 of record NZ_JBEHFM010000041.1, on the reverse strand, counting down.
TATCACGCATATGAGCATTCCCTTCGTTAATTAAAGAAGGTACTTTTAGGATAAGTAATTTTCTACAAGTAGGAGACTCTATCATGCGGAAATACTGGATCAAAAACGCACTAGGCAAGACAATGGCTGCTCTACTTCTAATGGCTAATTTGTCTCAACCAGCTGCCAATGCATCTACCTCTGCCCCTACAAAAGATTTCGGGGTCATCCCAGGAACAGTGGAAAGCTATGACTCTACAGCGGAGGAAATCTTGACAGAAGTTGCCACTTCGAAGAACTTCGATACTTCTGTCGACTCGGAATTATCTTTCTTTGGAAATAAAGGCCCCTACACTATAGTGTCGCAGTGGACGGATAAGAATGGAAAGCTGATTTACCTTCGAGAAAAGGCTCGGGCGAAAAACCAGAACAAACACGGTTTATCCATTCGTGCTTCACAAGCTTCAACAAAATATGCGCCAAAGATTAAGCGCTCCGGCGACCGCTATGAATATCGCCTGCCCATGGATCATATTTCCTGCTCGGGTTGGGGACCTTTTAAGAGGTGCCGGAAAGTTGAAACCACAGACATATTAACGGTGGTTGGTTTCAACAAGGTAAGGGACGGCAAACCTTACGGAGTTGTAACCACCCACTGCCTTGGCTACCAAGGCCGTTGCCCGCAATGGATTATCAATTCACCGCAGATTAAATAACAAATGTACAAAACGATACCTCAATCGTGGGCCACGGGGCTCGCTGGGAAAGACATTTCCGGAAAGGATATGTCCAACTATGATCTGACGGACATCAATCTCGAAGGAAGCATATGCAAAGGATGCTCGTTCCGTGGCTCCATGGTGGCATGGGCTAACTTGAAATCGGCAGATTTCACCGACGCAGATTTTACGAACGCAATTCTTAGCGAGTCAGACCTTCGTGGAGCGACATTAACGCGCGCTAATTTTACGAACGCATATCTGGTACCTGTTACCGCCAATCCAAGGCAATTCTCTGAATGTACAGGTTTGGAGGCAAGTAATGTGATACTTTATAGTCCCTGATTGCGCCTAAACGAATTCCGTTCAAGCCCTACCGTAAATCGGGCGTTGGAAACGCCTAGGGCGGTGCAGCCGTATCGGTAAATCTGCACACCCGTCAGTCCTGTCATATGTCTTGCCATATGGCGGGACATATGATGAGGTATATACTTTAGCGTATGTGAAGTGCCCCGTTGGGGTTGCCCGCAAATCGTGGACACGTAGTGGAGCTACCTCGTGGTTAGGTAGCTATTTCTTTTCTGCTGGTGGT
>NZ_JBEHFM010000040.1:0-5768 GCF_040225675.1 Corynebacterium sp. KPL2680 | reverse complement strand
TGAGAACTCAATAGTGTGCCAATGTACTTATTTTTTATTTTTGTGTGCATGGTTGTGTGTTGATTGGTCTGTTGGCCAGCGAATCTTGTGTGGTTTGTTGGTTGGTGTGTGCCGGTAAGGTGTTGGAATACGCATCTTTTTGAATACTGTTTAGTGTTTCGGCTGCATTGATGGATTGGTTGGCATGTGATTGTGTTCAACTTTTTGTCTCCCTTTTTTGCCCCGTCGGGTTGGGGAGGCAGTTTATTTTTTCTTTGTAGTAATTTTTGGACGCCAGCATGGGCCTGCTTTTGTGTGGTTTGTGGTGGTTTGTTCTTTTGGTTAGGTTTGGGCTTTTCACGGCCTTGATTTTGGAATGTTGTTCTGAAATTTTTCTTTTTGTGGAGAGTTTGATCCTGGCTCAGGACGAACGCTGGCGGCGTGCTTAACACATGCAAGTCGAACGGAAAGGCCCTGCTTGCAGGGTACTCGAGTGGCGAACGGGTGAGTAACACGTGGGTGATCTGCCCTGCACTTCGGGATAAGCTTGGGAAACTGGGTCTAATACCGGATAGGAACCATCTTTAGTGTGGTGGTTGGAAAGTTTTTTCGGTGTAGGATGAGCTCGCGGCCTATCAGCTTGTTGGTGGGGTAATGGCCTACCAAGGCGGCGACGGGTAGCCGGCCTGAGAGGGTGTACGGCCACATTGGGACTGAGATACGGCCCAGACTCCTACGGGAGGCAGCAGTGGGGAATATTGCACAATGGGCGCAAGCCTGATGCAGCGACGCCGCGTGGGGGATGAAGGCCTTCGGGTTGTAAACTCCTTTCGCTAGGGACGAAGCTTTTTTGTGACGGTACCTAGATAAGAAGCACCGGCTAACTACGTGCCAGCAGCCGCGGTAATACGTAGGGTGCGAGCGTTGTCCGGAATTACTGGGCGTAAAGGGCTCGTAGGTGGTTTGTCGCGTCGTCTGTGAAATTCTGGGGCTTAACTCCGGGCGTGCAGGCGATACGGGCATAACTTGAGTGCTGTAGGGGTAACTGGAATTCCTGGTGTAGCGGTGAAATGCGCAGATATCAGGAGGAACACCGATGGCGAAGGCAGGTTACTGGGCAGTTACTGACGCTGAGGAGCGAAAGCATGGGTAGCGAACAGGATTAGATACCCTGGTAGTCCATGCCGTAAACGGTGGGCGCTAGGTGTGAGGGTCTTTCTACGACTTTCGTGCCGTAGCTAACGCATTAAGCGCCCCGCCTGGGGAGTACGGCCGCAAGGCTAAAACTCAAAGGAATTGACGGGGGCCCGCACAAGCGGCGGAGCATGTGGATTAATTCGATGCAACGCGAAGAACCTTACCTGGGCTTGACATACACCAGATCGCTGCAGAGATGTAGTTTCCCTTTGTGGTTGGTGTACAGGTGGTGCATGGTTGTCGTCAGCTCGTGTCGTGAGATGTTGGGTTAAGTCCCGCAACGAGCGCAACCCTTGTCTTATGTTGCCAGCATTTGGTTGGGGACTCATGAGAGACTGCCGGGGTTAACTCGGAGGAAGGTGGGGATGACGTCAAATCATCATGCCCCTTATGTCCAGGGCTTCACACATGCTACAATGGTCGGTACAACGCGCTGCGACACTGTGAGGTGGAGCGAATCGCTGAAAGCCGGCCTTAGTTCGGATTGGGGTCTGCAACTCGACCCCATGAAGTCGGAGTCGCTAGTAATCGCAGATCAGCAATGCTGCGGTGAATACGTTCCCGGGCCTTGTACACACCGCCCGTCACGTCATGAAAGTTGGTAACACCCGAAGCCGGTGGCCTAAACGTGTTAGGGAGCCGTCGAAGGTGGGATCGGCGATTGGGACGAAGTCGTAACAAGGTACCCGTACCGGAAGGTGCGGGTGGATCACCTCCTTTCTAAGGAGCTTTTTTGTAGGCTGCAGTTGCAGTCAGGACCCACAGTTGTGGGTTGCCCACATAGTTTGTGTGGGTTGGTGGTTGAGTAGGCGAGTGTTCTGCTGCCACCGATTGTTTGGAAATTCCGGGTAGGAGACACACCTTAATCGACAGTACCGAGTGTTTGAATGGTGCTTTGTGACATGCGTAAAAGTGTCCATGCATGCAAAAATGAGTGTTGATTGTACGTTGGTGCATTGTTGGGTGTCTGGGGCATTATCCCCTTATTGTGTGCCTGACTGGTTGATGGGCGTCACCGTGGTGGTGGTGTTTGTTGCTGGTTCGGGGTGTTGTGTGAGAACTGTATAGTGGACGCGAGCATCTGCATGATGCCACTTGCTTTTGTGGGTGGTCTTCATGTGTGTGATGTGATTTTTCTTTTTGTTTATTTTGTCAAGTTCACTTGTTGCTACCGCATACGGATTGTGTGACCTTTTGTTGGTTGTGTGGTTTGTGTGTGGTGGTTGGTGTGTTCGTTATTTAGGGCGCATGGTGGATGCCTTGGCATGCTGAGCCGATGAAGGACGTGTAAGGCTGCGTTAAGCCTCGGGGAGTTGTCAATAAAGCGTTGATCCGAGGATGTCCGAATGGGGAAACCTGGCCCTGGTTATGTGGGGTTACCCTTCAGTGAATTCATAGCTGTTGTGGGGGTTACGCGGGGAAGTGAAACATCTCAGTACCCGTAGGAGGAGAAAATAATAATGATTCTGCTAGTAGTGGCGAACGAACGTGGATGAGGCTAAACCGTGTGCATGTGATACCTGGTAGGGGTTGTGTGTGCGGTGTTGTGGGGCCTAGCTTTGTGTCATCTACCAGTGGCACGCCCTTTGTGCATTGTTGTTAGGTGAAGTGGTTTGGAATGGCCTGCCGGAGTAGGTGAGAGTCCTGTAGCTGAAGATGATGATGTGGGGGTTGTTGGGTTCCCGAGTAGCAACGGGCTCGTGGAATCTGTTGTGAATCTGCCGGGACCACCCGGTAAGCCTAAATACTCAGTGTGACCGATAGTGGATAGTACCGTGAGGGAATGGTGAAAAGTACCCCGGGAGGGGAGTGAAATAGTTCCTGAAACCATGTGCTTACAATCCGTCAGAGCACTTTTTATTGTGTGATGGCGTGCCTTTTGAAGAATGAGCCTGCGAGTCAGCGGCATGTCGCGAGGTTAACCCGTGTGGGGTAGCCGTAGGGAAACCGAATCCTAATGGGGTGGTAAGTGGCATGTCCTGGACCCGAAGCGGGGTGATCTACCCATGGCCAGTGTGAAGCAGCTGTAAGAGGTTGTGGAGGCGCGAACCCACGTAGGTTGAAAACTGCGGGGATGAGCTGTGGGTAGGGGTGAAAGGCCAATCAAACTCCGTGATAGCTGGTTCTCCCCGAAATGCATTTAGGTGCAGCGTCGCATTAGCTTGGTGGAGGTAGAGCGACTGGTTGGTTGAGCGGGACTACAATCTTAGCAATGTCAGCCAAACTCCGAATGCCATCAATTGTGTTGTGCGGCAGTGAGACTGTGGGGGATAAGCTTCATAGTCGAGAGGGAAACAGCCCAGATCGCCGGTTAAGGCCCCTAAGGGTGTACTAAGTGGAAAAGGATGTGGGATCGCGAAGACAGCCAGGAGGTTGGCTTAGAAGCAGCCATCCTTGAAAGAGTGCGTAATAGCTCACTGGTCGAGTGGTTCTGCGCCGACAATGTAGTGGGGCTCAAGTACACCGCCGAAGCCGCGGCAAGCAACATTTTTTGTTGTTTGGGTAGGGGAGCGTCGTGCATGGGTGGAAGCGTTACCGTGAGGAGGCGTGGACTGTGTGCGAGTGAGAATGCAGGCATGAGTAACGAATTGTAAGGTGAGAATCCTTACCGCCGGATGACTAAGGGTTCCTGGGTCAAGTTCGTCTTCCCAGGGTGAGTCGGGACCTAAGGCGAGGCCGACAGGCGTAGTCGATGGATAACCAGTTGATATTCTGGTACCCGTACATGTGCGCCCATGATGAAGCACTGATACTAACCACTGCGGATACGCTACCTAGCATTCTTTGAGTGTTGGTGGTGTTGATGTCGTGGGGCCTGATGTGTGGTTCAAGTGATGGGGTGACGCAGTGAGGTAGCCGCGCCACTTAGTGGATTGGTGGTGTAAGCGTGTAGGCCGTGTGGTAGGTAAATCCGCTACACATTAAGGTTGAGGCGTGATGCGTAGACCCTTTCGGGTTGATGGTGGTGATCCTGTACTGTCGAGAAAAGCCTCTAGCGAGTGCGTGTATGGCCCGTACCCTAAACCGACACAGGTGGTCAGGTTGAAGATACTAAGGCGTTCGGGTGAACTGTGGTTAAGGAATTCGGCAAAATGCCCCCGTAACTTCGGGAGAAGGGGGGCCCTGTGACGTGAAGGCATTTACTGCCGGAGTGTTGTGGGGTCGCAGAGAATAGAGGGAAGCGACTGTTTATCAAAAACACAGGTCCATGCGAAGACGTTAAGTTGATGTATATGGACTGACGCCTGCCCGGTGCTGGAAGGTTAAGAGGACCGGTTAGTAACTTTTTTGGTTGCGAAGCTGAGAATTTAAGCCCCAGTAAACGGCGGTGGTAACTATAACCATCCTAAGGTAGCGAAATTCCTTGTCGGGTAAGTTCCGACCTGCACGAATGGCGTAACGACTTCTCTGCTGTCTCGACCACAGGCCCGGTGAAATTGCATTACGAGTAAAGATGCTCGTTACGCGCGGCAGGACGAAAAGACCCCGGGACCTTCACTATAGCTTGGTATTGGTGTTTGGTTCGGTTTGTGTAGGATAGGTGGGAGACTGTGAAGCTGTCACGCTAGTGGTGGTGGAGTCGTTGTTGAAATACCACTCTGATCGGATTGAGCATCTAACCTTGGCCCATGATCTGGGTTGGGGACAGTGCCTGGTGGGTAGTTTAACTGGGGCGGTTGCCTCCCAAAATGTAACGGAGGCGCCCAAAGGTTCCCTCAGCCTGGTTGGCAATCAGGTGGTGAGTGTAAGTGCACAAGGGAGCTTGACTGTGAGACAGACATGTCGAGCAGGGACGAAAGTCGGGACTAGTGATCCGGCACCTACTTGTGGATGTGGTGTCGCTCAACGGATAAAAGGTACCCCGGGGATAACAGGCTGATCTTCCCCAAGAGTCCATATCGACGGGATGGTTTGGCACCTCGATGTCGGCTCGTCGCATCCTGGGGCTGGAGTAGGTCCCAAGGGTTGGGCTGTTCGCCCATTAAAGCGGCACGCGAGCTGGGTTCAGAACGTCGTGAGACAGTTCGGTCTCTATCCGCCGCGCGCGTTGAAACTTGAAGAAGGCTGTCCCTAGTACGAGAGGACCGGGACGGACGTACCTCTAGTGTGCCAGTTATCCCGCCAGGGGTATCGCTGGTTGGCTACGTACGGAAGGGATAACCGCTGAAAGCATCTAAGCGGGAAGCCTGTTTTAAGATGAGGTTTCTTTTGAGGTCCCCTAAAGACTATGGGGTAGATAGGCCAGACTTGGAAGCACTGTAAGGTGTGAAGGCTACTGGTACTAATTGACCAAAACAAACACACCACAAATAACCCCCGAACACCATGTGGTTTAAGGGGAGTTGAAGAGTGTTCTTGTTTAGCGAGTAAACAAAATGTACACATTTCGTGTGTCGCGTCCACTATGCAGTATCTGACACAACACCCACACAATTGTGGTGGGTAGTGTTCTGATAGGTTTGTCGGTGGTTAATAGCTACAGGGAAACGCCCGGTCCCATTCCGAACCCGGAAGCTAAGCCTGTACACGCTGATGGTACTGCAACCGGGAGGTTGTGGGAGAGTAAGTCACCGCCGACACCAAACAACAAA
>NZ_JBEHFM010000039.1:0-6043 GCF_040225675.1 Corynebacterium sp. KPL2680 | reverse complement strand
ACTTCGTGCTCTCAAAGAAAACTACTCCCTACTAGTCGGTAACTGATTTCTCAGTCCAACTAATGGGGAGCAGTTCAGTCTTGGCCGGCGGGGTAGTCGGTACGGTTTGCTTCTGATGCCGACGATTTATGATGCGGGGAATAATTCACTTCCACACTTATACTCCGCAGTCCAGAAAACCTTCAACCGCAGGAAAACCGGTGGAAACTATTTATTTACATGTGCTTTTGTACTATGCGGCCGAATGCAGGAACTTCCGGGCTTAAGATCTTGGTGGCCTTGCCGCGCAGGGAATTATAGGGGTTGCGCAGTGCGGCGGAGTTCACCTTTTCTACGTGCTTATCTGCGATATTCATAATTTCATCGCTGACCTCTTCTTGCCGCGGTTCAAGGAAGGCACCAAAATCATCCTTCCCGCTTTCCGCAAAGTCCTGCCACCGCGGATCCAGGGCATCGAGGACATCCGGCAGGATCCGTTCCAGCGCCTTGGGGACGACGTTGGCATCGGCCTTCTTGGCGGCGGCCAATCCGCCTTTAATGGCCATGCCAGAAATGCCGGATTGGGCGGAGGCGATTTTTTCAACGAGAGCCCCGCACTCGGCGATGAACTCGGTGCGGGTGGATCCATGCATCAAGGTAGAAAGGTGAGACATGGTGCGATACTTTACGCGAATTTAGTGGCCATATAGACGCGGGCGCAGTACTGCGCGAAGGTCTGGTTTCCAGCATTTAACGCTGGCACCTTTTCTAAAACCTCCGCCATGGCTTGGGCTGCCTGTTGCTCATCGCCGTGAATGGCTATGCCCTCCAGGCGCGCGGTGCTGGCAGCCGCGGCGGCCACCAAGGCGGAGTAATTGATGATGCGGAGATTAAAGCGGGCGCAAAATTCTTGAGCCACTAGGTATAGCTGTTCGGGGCTCATGACTGGGTCTTCCGCGCCCTGCGGATTTCGGCCTCTAGATCCGCGCGGCCGGGGAGGAGTTCGCGGGCGGTGGCTTGCACGTGGGCATCGGCAAGCGTGCGCGAGGCCGCCGCCACGATGGCACGCACCACCGCCTCGTGCTTGGAGGTGCCTTGCGCGGAGGCCAAGAGGGTAAGGGCGTGATCTTGTTCTGCGGTAAGCCGCAATGTCATTGCCATGCCCCAGTGATACCACAGTGATACCACCGGTGCGGCAAATAAGGCCGATAAAGCCCGGAGAAGGTAGAATTTGGCCTTATGAGTGACAATAACGACGATCTTTTTGATCGGATTTTTCCCATTGACATTAATGAGGAGATGGAGTCGAGCTATATCGACTACGCCATGTCCGTCATTGTGGGCCGCGCGCTGCCTGAGGTGCGCGATGGCCTAAAGCCGGTACACCGCCGCATTCTCTACGCCATGTTCGATTCGGGTTACCGCCCCGAGCGCGGCTATGTGAAGTCCGCGCGCCCGGTCTCTGACACCATGGGCCAATTCCACCCACACGGTGACTCGGCCATCTATGACACCTTGGTGCGCTTGGCGCAGTCCTGGAATATGCGCTACCCGCTTGTCGATGGCCAGGGTAACTTCGGCTCCCGCGGTAACGACGGCCCTGCCGCAATGCGTTATACCGAGTGCAAGCTCACCCCGTTGGCCATGGAAATGGTCCGCGATATCCGCGAAAATACCGTGGACTTCTCGCCCAACTACGATGGCAAGACCAGCGAGCCGGACGTCCTGCCGTCCCGCGTGCCTAACCTTTTGATGAATGGCTCCGGCGGCATTGCCGTGGGCATGGCCACCAATATCCCGCCGCATAACCTCAATGAGTTGGCCTCGGCCATCTACTGGCTGCTGGAGAACCCAGACGCAGACGAGGATGCCGCGCTCGCGGCCTGCATGGAACGCGTGAAGGGCCCGGATTTTCCCACCGCCGGCCTTATCGTTGGCGATCAGGGCATCAAGGATGCATATACCACCGGCCGCGGTTCCATCCGCATGCGCGGTGTGACCTCCATCGAAGAATCCGGCTCCCGGCAGACCATCGTGATCACGGAGCTGCCGTTCCAGGTCAACCCCGATAACCTCATCTCCAATATCGCGGAGTCCGTAGCCAACGGCAAGATCGCCGGCATTTCCAAGATCGAAGATGAGTCCTCTGACCGCGTGGGCATGCGCATTGTTGTGACCCTGAAGCGCGATGCTGTAGCCCGCGTGGTGCTCAATAACCTGTACAAGCACTCCCAGCTGCAGACCTCTTTCGGCGCTAATATGCTTTCCATCGTCGATGGCGTGCCGCGCACCCTGCGCCTGGATCAGATGCTGAGCAATTATGTTGCGCACCAGATTGAGGTCATCGTTCGCCGCACCCAGTACCGCCTGGATGAGGCCGAAAAGCGCGCGCACATCTTGCGCGGCTTGGTCAAGGCGCTGGATATGTTGGATGAGGTCATCGCCCTGATCCGCCGTTCGCCCACCGTTGATGAGGCGCGCGAGGGCTTGAAGGAGCTTCTCGATGTCGACGATATCCAGGCCGATGCCATCCTGGCGATGCAGCTGCGCCGCCTGGCCGCCCTGGAGCGCCAAAAGATCGTCGATGAATTGGCAGAAATCGAAGAAGAGATCGCAGACCTCAAGCACATCCTCGCCCACGAGGAGCGCCAGCGCCAGATCGTCCACGATGAGCTGGAAGCGATCGTCGAAAAGTACGGCGACGAGCGCCGCACCGAGATCCTGCCTGCCTCCGGCGAGGTCACCGATGAAGACCTCATTGCCCGCGAAAACGTCGTGGTCACCATTACCGCCACCGGTTATGCCAAGCGCACCAAGGTTGATACTTATAAGTCACAAAAGCGTGGCGGCAAGGGCGTGCGCGGTGCGGAGCTCAAGCAAGATGACATTGTGAAGAACTTCTTCGTTTGCTCCACGCACGACTGGATCCTGTTCTTTACCAACTTTGGCCGCGTCTACCGCCTGAAGGCCTACGAGCTGCCGGAGAGCGGCCGCGCTGCCCGCGGCCAGCACGTGGCCAACCTGCTGGAATTCCAGCCGGAGGAAAAGATCGCCCAGGTCATTCAGATCCAGTCCTACGAGGATGCGCCATACCTGGTTCTGGCCACCCAGCAGGGCCGCGTGAAGAAGTCGCGCCTGACCGATTACGAGTCCGCTCGCTCCGCAGGCCTTATCGCCATCAATCTCAACGAGGGCGATGCGCTCATCGGCGCCCAGCTCGTTTCTGAGGGCGATGACATCCTGCTGACCTCTGAGCAGGGCCAAGCCATTCGCTTTACTGCCGATGACGACCAGCTGCGCCCCATGGGCCGCGCTACCGCCGGTGTGAAGGGCATGCGCTTCCGCGGCGATGACCAGCTGCTGGCGATGTCCGTCGTCCACGACGGCGAGTTCCTACTCGTTGCTACCTCAGGTGGCTACGGCAAGCGCACCGCCATTGAGGAATACACCCCGCAGGGCCGCGGTGGCTTGGGTGTCATGACCTTCAAGTACACTCCGAAGCGCGGCAAGCTTATTGGTGCCATTTCGATTGATAAAGACGATGAAATCTTCGCCATTACCTCCGCCGGTGGGGTTATTCGCACCGAAGTAAACCAGATTCGTCCTTCCTCGCGCGCCACGATGGGTGTGCGCTTGGTTGACCTTGCCGATGACGTCGAATTGCTTGCCATCGACCGCAATGTCGAAGAAGATGGTGAGGAAGACGCGCAGGCTGTGGCCAAGGGCGAAAAGACCGTCGATGAGGTCCAGCAAGAGCACCACAAGGGTAGCGATGCCTCCAAGGATGAGGAGTAGGACATGGAACGACGAGACGTAACCATCCACCACATTTCGCCCACCTCGGCGTTTCGCGTTGGTCTGGCCCTGTCACTCGTCGGACTCATCGCGTGGTTGCTGGCCGTGTGCCTGCTGTACATCGGCTTGCACCAGGTGGGCATATGGGAGTCAGTCAATAGCCTCGTTGGCGGCGTCGGCGGGGGCTTTGAGGTCACCTTTGGTGTGGTGATCGCAGCCAGCGCGCTGATTGGCGTTATTTTCGCCGTCCTGTTCACCTTGCTCGCACCGCTGATGGCCGTCATCTATAACGCCATCGTGGATGTCCTCGGCGGGCTAAAGGTTAGCTTGGATGATATTTAGACCACTGTGAGTGGGAGACTATGCCGGCAGCTACGGTTGCCGGCATTTTTCTAGTTTTAAGCGCGAAGTAGGGTACTCATTAGGCCAACGAAGAGTGCCTTTGAAAACCTCTTTGAGCTGCCGATTTGTGTTCTTTCCGGGGTAGTATGTAAAGTTACTTCTCGTTCCGCTAAAGGGCCTATAGCTCAGTCGGTTAGAGCGCATCGCTGATAACGATGAGGTCGCTGGTTCGATTCCAGCTAGGCCCACCACGGAACAATGGGGCATTAGCTCAATTGGTAGAGCATCTGCTTTGCAAGCAGAAGGTCAGGAGTTCGATTCTCCTATGCTCCACAGGTGTCATGGGTCGCGACATGCTTGACAGGTCAGTCGCGACATCGTTGGCGAACCGGCATCTCAGTTGTTTTGTTCTGGGGTGCCGGTTTTCTTGTTATCTGGGGTCTAGGGGTGGGTCGCCTTTTTCCAGTAGGGCTTTTGGGTTAAGTAGCAAAAGGGGATGCGGACATTTTTTAGGACTATTCAGAGTAGCAGTTTGCGTCGGCGTTGATTGATGCTTAATCCGCTGAACTCAAGCTTGATTCTTCGTTCGTTGTAGAAGTCGACATATTCATGAATCGCTTTCTCTAGTTCCTCACGATGGCGTCATTTACGTCCATAGAACATCTCATTTTTCATTCGGCCGAACAATCCTTCGCACGCCGAATTGTCGGGTGAGCACCCTTTCTTCGACATTGAACGAGCAAAACCGATGTCTTGGCAGGCTTGGATCCAACTATTACCTCGGTAGTGGCAACCCCGATCGGAATGGATTACTAATCTTGTCGGATCCGCAGGCGCATCATTTTCAATCGCCTGTGCTAAGCAGTCGTCTGCAAGCTGCTGACTAGGATGGCAACTCGTTGTTGCTCCCACGATCTTTCCGTCGAAACAATCCACCAACGCTGAAAAGTAGATTTTCCCGTCATCAGCAGGAAACTCTGAAATATCCGTCAACCACAGCAGCCCAGGCTTATCAGCATGAAAATTCCGTTTCACCAAGTTTGGTGGGGCATCTGAAATCTCCCCGCGATACGACGAATAACGACGCTTTTTCTTAACATAACGCACCGTTAACCCTTCGGCCGTAATGATTCGGCGCACAACTTTCTCGCTGACCTTGATTCCCGATTGCTTCAATTGAATCCAGACGCGACGGTAGCCGTAGCTGAATTCGGAGTCTTTTACGATTTCGGTAATTCTTTCGGTCAGCTCCGCATACTTTGAAGGACCTGACCCCTAGTTGGTGGACACCTGATATCCAGCCTGGTTGGGTTGGGAAGAAAGGTAATCTGCCACTATGTCCAGGTATTCCGAACAGTTCAAACGCGATGCTGTGGCCCTCTATGAGAACAATGAGGACCTCTCGCTGAACAAAGCATCAGCAGAGCTCGGTATCAACCGAGCCTCGCTGCATTCTTGGGTCAAGAAGTACGGCACCGGCAAACGTGCCCGCATAAAAGCCATGCAGGATAAAGCCCAAGCGGCGAATGATTCCGAGCGGATCCGCCAATGAGACAAAAGAAAACGCACAACTGCGCGAAGAACGTGACATCCTGCGCAAGGCCGCTAAATATTTTGCTTAAAGCAACTCACGGGCGTTCTGCTTCTCAGTGTGTCTATGACCACCGAACCGAGTACTCGGCTCACACGGATGTGCCATGTGTTAAAGCTGAATCGTTCCTCGTTTTATAAATGGGTCCAAACTCGTAAAAAGCGCAGGATAAGAGATGTATTCTGATGCCGTTATTGGCGCGAGAATCACAACCATCTTTGATGATGAGCTTGGTCTTTATGGTGCTAAACGCATCGCTGCGGTTGCGTCCAGTAGCGTGGTGTATCTGTAACTGACGGTGGGCCCCTTATGAATGAGGCTGGCGACCACCGTAGT
>NZ_JBEHFM010000038.1:0-7203 GCF_040225675.1 Corynebacterium sp. KPL2680 | reverse complement strand
TTCGTGCTCTCAAAGAAAACTACTCCCTACTAGTCGGTAACTGATTTCTCAGTCCAACTAATGGGGAGCAGTTCAAAACCCCACATGCTGGGGTTTTATTTTTTACCTTTTTACCCCCACGGCCGATTTTCCTAACGAGATTAGCATCACTATATCGACAACCCTATAATTGACTTCACAGACAACTACATAGCATTTCCCGCGCATCAATCGGCCGCATTCGGCCAGTGATGCCCATGCTAGGACCGGAATAGGAAACCACTACTGAGCTTTCTTTCCTGTCCCTAGCTCCACATCGCCACAGTGTAGAAAGCAGGTGAGTGTTGAACACCAACTTGGCACGCGTCCGCCGCCATAGCGACAGGCCCCCGGTCCCCACTACCGGTAACACTATGGCTTGTTGATTCGCTTGGCTTAAACCACCGAGCAGCGGCGCGCGCATCCTGCGTGTTCCACTCATTGCCAGGTATGCGGAGTCCTAATCGCTCGCATGCTTTCCAATTTCCATAGACTTACCAGCCACTTTCTGCCCCGGCGCTAAGAGTCACAGAACAAAGGCCACACCGCGGTGTGGGTTGGCCACCAACCTGGAAGTACACGTTTCGAAAAAGAGGTTGAATTTCACATGACTTCTCCCGCATACACCCGCACGCCACTATCTGATGATGTTGAGGCCGTACTGCCCGCCGCCATTAAGCGGGCGCAAGGCTGGCTCGATTCCACCGCAGATGAAAAGGACAAGGCCACCGAGCAGCTCGCGGAGTTGTTGCGCGATGACAATGGCGTGAAGTTCACCATGGACTTCGTTGACCGCGTCATGCGCCCAGAGGATGACAAGGTCGCAGCCAAGGCACTGAAGGATATTTCTTCCCAGTACGATCCTTCCTTCTTGGGCAGCATCAATGGCGCACTCGTCGGCGCCGGCGGTTTCTTCGGCCCGATCCTGCCTAACCTGGTCATGCCGGTAGCGCGCCTATACATGCGCAAGATGGTTGGCCACCTGGTGCTGGACGCGGAATCGGATGCGCTCAATGACACCCTGGAAAAGGCCGCTGCTTCCGGCGAGCAGTTAAATCTCAACCTTTTGGGTGAGGCCGTGCTCGGTGAAGAGGAAGCAAAGTCCCGCGCGCGCCGCACGCTGGATCTCATCAAGAACCCGCGCGTGACCTACGTATCCGTCAAGGCGTCCTCGATGGTGGCGCAGCTGAATAACTGGGACATCGGCAGTTCCGTGGAGCGCCTGAAGGACCGCCTGCGCCCGCTCTACCAGGAAGCCGCACGCCGCAACCCACAGGTCTTTATCAACATGGACATGGAGGAATACCACGACCTCCACCTGACGCTGCGCCTGTTCAAGAGCCTGATGAGCGAGCCGGAGTTCAAGAATCTGGAATCCGGAATCGTGTTGCAGGCTTACCTGCCCGATACCTTCGATGCCCTCCAGGACATCGCGGAATTTGCCAAGCAGCGCGTGGCAGAGGGCGGCGCCAAGGTCAAGGTGCGCATTGTAAAGGGTGCCAACCTGTCCATGGAAACCGCTGAAAGCGAAGTCCACGACTGGCCGCTGGCTACCTACACCAATAAGCTAGACGTAGACGCTAACTACTACCGTCTGCTGGATTACATCCTGCAGGAGGAATTCGCAGACTGCATCCGCATCGGTGTGGCCAGCCACAACCTGTACACCATCGCCATGGCCTACGAGCTGGGTGTAAAGCGTGGCGTGCTGCACATGCTGGATTCTGAGATGCTGCAGGGCATGTCCCCGGCGCAGCAGGCAGCGGTGCGCAAGGTTTACGAAGGCCGCCAGATTCTCTACACCCCGGTGGTGCACGCGGATGACTTTGACGTCGCCGTGTCCTACCTGGTGCGCCGCCTGGAGGAGAACTCCGCGCCGCAGAACTTCCTCTACGCCCTCTTCGCCCCGGGTGAGGAGCCGCTGGCAAGCCAGGAAGAGACGTTCCGCAAAGCCGTTGCCAAGCGCTGGGATACCTTCGCTGGATCGCGCCGCACCCAGAACCGCCTCGAGGATTCCGGGCGCCAGGCACCGGATTCCGGTCGCTTCAGGAACGAGCCCGATACGGACCCGGCAATTACCCCGAACCGCACTTGGGCCAAGCGTGCGCTTGCAAATGACCCCGGTGAGCACGGCGTCCAAGAGGTCACCGACCCGTCTGCTGTTGAAAGCTACGTCGCCCGCGCCAAGGAGCTGGGCACCGAATGGGGCAAGCGCCCCGCCGCAGAACGCGCCGCAGCCCTGGACGCCGTCGCGGACCAGCTGGCCGCCAAGCGCGGAGACTTCATCTCCGTAGCCGCTTATGAGGCAAATAAGACGGTCACCCAGACTGACCCTGAGATCTCGGAAGCCATTGACTTCTGCACCTACTACGGCCAGTCTGCTCGCTTCTTGGAAGAGGCACACTCCGAGTTCCACCCGCACACCGTCACCGTGGTGACCCCGCCGTGGAACTTCCCCATCGCCATTCCTACCGGCGGCATTGCAGCTTCCTTGGCGGCGGGCTCGGCGGTCATCGTCAAGCCTGCTCCCCAGGTGGTCCACTGCGGCAAGATGGTGGTTGAGGCCTTCCGCACCGCTTTGGAGGCAGAAGGCCTGGACCCGGATCTGGTGCAGCTGGTGCTTACTGATGAAGGCGATGCCGGCAAGGCCCTGCTTTCCCACGATGACGTGGACAACATCATCTTGACCGGTGCATCCGATACCGGTGCGCTCTTCCGCTCCTGGAAGCCCAAGATGAACCTGATGGCAGAGACCTCCGGTAAGAACGCGCTGGTCATCACCCCGGCCGCCGACCCGGACCTAGCCATCCAGGACCTGTACAACTCCGCCTTCGGCCACTCCGGCCAGAAGTGTTCGGCCGCTTCGCTGGTGATTTTCGTCGGCGCTGCGGGCAAGTCCAAGCGCCTGCGCGAGCAGCTGCTGGATTCCGTCAAGACCCTGAAGCCTGGCCCGGGCTATGACATCACCACCACGATGAACGGCCTGGCTGAAAAGCCGAGCGAGAAGCTGCTGCGCGGCCTGACCCAGCTGGAGCCGGGCGAGAAGTGGCTGCTGAAGCCGGAGAAGCTCAACGAAGAGGGCACCCTGTGGTCCCCGGGTATTCGCGATAATGTCCAGCCGGGTTCTTGGTACCACAAGAATGAGTGCTTCGGCCCCATCCTCGGCATCATGTACGCCGATACCTTGGAAGAGGCCATCGCTTGGCAAAACAGCACCGGCTATGGCCTGACCGGCGGCATCCACTCTCTGGATGACAAGGAAATCGAGTACTGGATCGACAACGTTGAGGTGGGCAACGCCTACGTCAACCGCGGCATTACCGGCGCGATTGTCCAGCGCCAGTCCTTCGGTGGCTGGAAGAAGTCCGTCATGGGACCGGGTGCGAAGGCCGGCGGCCCTAACTACGTAGCCCAGATGGGCACCTGGACCGATGGCGAACTCAAGCCGCGCGACGTGGATATCGCCCCAGCCAGCGTGAAGATTCTGCAGCGCCTGCGCGATGAGCTTTCTGATGAGCTCAGCCAGGACGATCTGGAATGGCTCTGGCGCGCCGCCGAGCTGGACCGGATTGCGTGGCTCGAAGAATTCGGCCGCACCCACGACCGCACCGCGCTGGTTTCTGAGGCCAACCGCTTCCGCTACCGCCCGCTGCTAACCAAGCTGCGCATCCGCGTGGGCGAGGACTACAAGCTGCGCGATGTCGCCCGCCAGGTACTGGCTTCCGGGATTACCGGCACCGAGACGGAAATCTCCGCCGCCCCAGAGGTTGCCGCCCAGCTGCAGGAGCTCGGCTTCGACGTGAAGTCCATTTCTGATGGTTCCTTCGCTGCCGCCGTGGCCAATGACGAGTCCTCCCGCGTGCGTGCCCTCGGCACCGTACCGGATTCCGTCTACGAGGCAGCGGTGCGCTCCAACTCCGTGGTACTGGACCAGCCCGTGCTTGCCGATGGCCGCCGTGAGCTCATGCCTTACCTCCTCGAGCAAGCAGTCTCCGTGACCATGCACCGCTTCGGCATCATCCGCAACGTGGGCAACCTGCGCGACTAATACGCCGATTGCTGCCCGTCGCGGCAGATTGAGTAAGCGCCCCACCTTCTCCCGCTTTCTTGCTGGGAGTTGGGTGGGGCGCTATCTTTTTCTCTGCTTTTCCTGCGCTATCCCTAGGTGGTTTCCTGTGGCATAGTAGATGAATGACTACGCCAGATAACCACTCCCCTAACGGCACCGGGCAACACTCGGGCCAGAACTCGGCGCAGCGCCCGCAGTACCCGTCGGCGCTCGAGCAAAACTCCGTCAACCGCAAGACTGACGCGAAGAACCCCTATATCGCACCGCTAGTTTCCCCCGATGATTCCCAGTTGGGCGCGGAGGTAGCCACCGCCGATCCCGCCGATCGCGATAATAAGTCCGCCGTGCTGGCCAAGGACTTCCGCAGCATGGCCAAGATTTCGGTGTGCTTCATCCTCATCGCGGCAGGATTGGGCTTGGCGGGGTTCCTGCTGCGCTTTATTTGGGTGGGCCTGCTGCCGGTTATCCTCGCCATCTTGGTCTCGACAGTGCTTTATCCAGTTAGCGCTTGGCTGCGTTCTAAGGGCTTTCCCCGCACACTGGCAGCGGTCACGACACTTTTAGGCTTGGTGGTTATTTTCGGCGGCATCTTTGCTGCCATGGCGCCCATGGTCACCGCACAGTCCAAGGTGCTTATTAATGAGGCCGAAGCCGGCATCATGCAGCTAACCAAGATGGTCAATGATTCCCCACTGGATATTCAGGTGGACCAACTGCAATCGGTCTTTCAAGACATCGTGAGCTTTGCCAAGGGCCAGGCCTCCACCATCGCCACCGGCGTGCTTTCTGGTTTCTCCATGGCCAGCTCCATTGCGGTAGCCACCGTTATCATGCTCTTTATCACCTTCTTCATCATTAAAGACGGCGATAGGTTCCTGCCCTGGCTGCGCAAATACACCGGTAATTCCGCTGCCTGGCACATCACGGAACTTACCTCCCGCGTGTGGAAGACGCTGTCTGGCTTCATTCAGGCCCAAGCCCTAGTCGCGCTTGTCG
Source organism: Corynebacterium sp. KPL2680 (assembly GCF_040225675.1). Classification (NCBI taxonomy): domain Bacteria; kingdom Bacillati; phylum Actinomycetota; class Actinomycetes; order Mycobacteriales; family Corynebacteriaceae; genus Corynebacterium; species Corynebacterium sp. KPL2680. Next base: position 2,120 of record NZ_JBEHFM010000038.1, on the reverse strand, counting down.
ATGCCGTCTTCATCGGCCTCGGCCTCTGGGTCCTCCAAGTCCCACTGGCACAGGTCATCGCCGTCATCACTTTCTTCGCCGGCTTTATCCCCATCATCGGTGCGGTCACCGCCGGCGCCTTGGCTGTCATCATCGCCTTGGTATCCAACGGCCTGACCAATGCGCTGCTCGCGCTGGCGCTAATCATCATTGTCCAGCAGGTAGAAAGCAACGTCCTCCAGCCCATCCTGCAGTCCAAGGCCATGGGCCTGCACGCGGCCATCGTCTTGCTCTCCATCACCGTGGGCTCCACCCTGGCCGGCATCGTTGGCGCTTTCCTCGCCGTGCCAGTCGCCGCGACCATCGCCGTTGTCCTGCGCTACCATGCAGAAATGGCCGCCCTGCGCGCCGGCGAGGTTTCCCCCGATGACATCGAAATCGTCACCGGATCCAAGTCAGTATCCGAAGACGACGAAGCTGAGGATGCGGACAATACAGACCCCGAGGCCGAGCGCACCGGCGAAGAAGGCGACGGCGAGATCCCCCTCGAAGAGTCTCCTCGCAAAAAGGTAAAGCAGCTTTTCGCGGCCATGAGCCCGCTAACTTAAAACCGCCCTTCCTCCGCCGTGCGAGACGGCGAGGAAGGCAATGGAGGCATCGGCTAGCGCAAGAAGCCTAAATCGGCCGCGGCAGCGGCCAACTGGCGGGCGCTGCGGTCCAAGACGCCAGCCCAGGTGCCCATCGATTCCTCATTAGCGGAATCAGAAACCTGCTTCAGCAGCGTGCAAGGCACACCAAAGCGCTGGCAGGTAGCGGCAATAGAATAGCCCTCCATATCGCATAGCTGGGCTTTTTTCACCAGCTCATTGCGCAATGCGGTAGTAGAGATAAACATGTCACCGGTGGCCAATCCGCGTGCCGGGAGCTCGCCGGAGGTCTCCAGCTCGATGAATTCTGGCAGAAGGTAACGGCTGATATCGGTCAGCACTTCTAGCTTGAAATCGTGCTTGGTTGCTTTATTGATCTCGAAGACGCCATCCATGCCATCGACAAGCGCGCCCGCCGTTCCGATATTGACCACGCGCTCAGGCAAAGCATCGTTTGCGCGAGCCTCTGCCAATACTTCGGTCAGGCAAATCGCGGCTGGAACCGTGCCGATACCGGTAATGAGCAGCGCTTCACCGTCTGGAATGTGCGCAGCTTCGGCGTCCACGGCCGCCACGAATAATGTTCGTCCAGATAAATTTTCCATGCCTGCGACAATACCTGCACCCCACGTGGTCGCTGGACTCGCCGGCACAGATGCTTGTCCTTCTGCACCGCTGGCATCACTGTTTTCGGCGGCACCCGAGTTACAGAATTCCAGCGACAAGCCCCAATGTCCCAGCTATGGTCTAAGGACAGCCCTTTCCCATATCCCCACTATTTTCTGCTGCGCTTTAGTCTAAGGAATCTCTCGTGAGTAAGTACAACCCTTCGCAGGAACCAGAATCATCCCCCGCCGCACAAGCAAGCTCGTCGCCGGACGCTGGGCCGCGCGCAGAGGCCCAGGAAGGCACCGAAGAAAGTAAAGGCAAGCGGGTCGCGATGATCACCATCGCCATCATCGCTGTTATTGCCTTGGTGGCGGGAGTGACCTTTTCCTTTAATAGACCGGCAAGCTCTAGCGATGAGGCCGCGGAGCCCGCATTTTCTGATTTACAACAATATTCCGCTAAGAATGCACCCGGTTCAGAGGAAACTGAATCCACCGCCACCGCGGACGGACCTACGCCTCAAAAGCAGGAAGAGCCTGCTTCTACGGAAGAAAAATGCGGCACTTACTACGGGGAAGCGATTAGCCAGCTCCATCGGCCCATCCAATTATATTGCGATGACAGCTGGCTTTATGTGGCCGAATCTGGCACCTCGCATTTCTCGCTCTTCCAGTGGAGCGGCAACGGCTAGGATGGGCTACGCCCGGATGGCGTTATCCATCCAGCGGAAATTTCCTGCTATACCCGCGGCAACTTGGAGAAAGAAAATGTGCCAGAAGATCTAATTGAGGAAATTGAGCCATGCTAGTAGGTCAAGTCCGTTTGAGTGGTGTTTCTACCTTTCGATAGAGCATGCAGTGTGATGGTGTCAGGGGCCAGCACGTG
>NZ_JBEHFM010000037.1:0-7326 GCF_040225675.1 Corynebacterium sp. KPL2680 | reverse complement strand
GACATGGTGGTAGATTACCTTTCTTCCCAGCTCGACTGGGCTGGATATCAGGTGTCCACCAAACAGGGGTCAGGTCCATCAGGCACACTTTTGCTACTTAACCCGAAGACACATCCGCGTGTAAACCCGAGTAATCCGTATAAAACAACTACGCTAAACCGCTGACTACTGTTTAAATAGTTTGGAGAATCGAAGCAATCGTGACTGCCAACAACTCCTCGGCTTTTGAGCCCCTGCAGCGAATTTTGCTGCCCAAGCGCGGCGAACCCTTTGACGTCCGCATGCTCTACCTCATTGAGGCGGAACAAAACCGCGAGCGCTTGAGCTGGACAAACCGGACCGCCGTGACCATCCCGGCCGGCGAAGAAGCCTCTTTTGAGACCTACTTCAACGCCTTTCCGGCCTCCTACTGGCGCCGGTGGTCCCAGCTCGACTCGGTCATTCTGCGCCTTGAAGTTGAGGGCCAGGCCAATATCTCGTTGTACCGTTCCAAGCACGATGGCCAACGCATTTCCGTGGGCAACCACCTCGTGGGCACCGGTGAGCACGAATTCGAGCTCCCGCTCAAGAACTTCGAGGACGGCGGCTGGCTGTGGTTCGATATCACCGCCGAGAAAGAAACCACCCTGGCGCATGCCGCGTGGTGCTCGCCGCACGCACCTGGGGCGCAAATCCTGCCGGATGGCACCGAGGTTGCTCCTTCCGAAAAGCGTGTTGCGGTCGGGATTCCTACCTTCAACCGCCCTACCGACGCGGTGGCAGCGCTACAAGCCCTAGCCGAGGATCCCGTCGTGGACGAGATCATCGACTTCGTCTTGATGCCTGACCAAGGCAATCAACACCCCGCCGATGAACCAGGCTACGACGATGCAGTAGCCCACTTTGGGGAGCGCTTCCGCGAGTTCCGCCAAGGTAACCTGGGTGGTTCGGGCGGATACTCCCGCATCATGTACGAGGCGCTGGAAAACACCGATTCGCCGTTCATTTTGTATATGGATGATGACATCGCCATCGAACCAGATTCGGTACTGCGTGCCGTCCAGGCCGCACGCTACGCCGCCAGGCCCATCATCGTGGGCGGGCAGATGCTCAACCTGCAGGAGCGCTCCCAGCTGCGCACCACCGGTGAGCAGGTCAACCGCTCCGATTTCATGTGGGCCGCCGCCCCGCACGCCGTGTACGACCACGACTTTGCCAAGTACCCACTGCGCGCCATTGGCACGCCAGAAACCCGCCTGGATCCAAAGAAGTACGATTCCCGCGACCTGCACCGCCGCGTGGACGTGGAATATAACGGCTGGTGGATGTGCCTCTTCCCGCGCGTGGTAGCAGAGACCAACGGCCAGCCACTGCCGCTATTTATCAAGTGGGACGATACCGAGTACTCCTTGCGCGCCGCCCGCAATGGCTTCCCCACGGTGACCTGGCCGGGCGCGGCCATCTGGCACATGGCCTGGGCGGATAAGGACGATGCCATTGACTGGCAGGCCTATTTCCACCTGCGCAACCGCTTGATCGTGGCTTCGCTGTACCACGATGGCGCGGTATCCGGCATTACTAAGTCCATCTTTAAGTCCACGCTCAAGCACACCATGTGCATGGAATACTCCACTATGGCCATCCAAATCGAGGCCATGAAGGACTTCCTGGCGGGGCCGGACCACCTCTTCGATATCTTGGATACCTCGTTGCCGCGCATTGCGGAGATCCGCAAGAACTACTCAGATGCGGTCATCATCGAATCCGCAGACCAGCTGCCGGCGCCGACCGGCGCGCCGGGCGTTCCCACCCGCAATGTGGGCGGGCGCTTGGCCAAGGTGAAGAAGCTGCCGTGGGCAGCAAAGGGCCTTAAGCACCTGCTGAGCAAGGAAGATCCGGCGCACCACGCGGCACCGCAGCTGAACCTCACCCCAGAAGAGGCGCGCTGGTTCACCCTGTCCCGCCTGGATTCCGCCACCGTATCCACGGCCGGCGGTACGGGTGTGGCCTTCCGCAAGCGCGACCGCGATTTGGCCAAGGAGCTCATCACCGAAACCCGCAGCCTGTTGAAGGAAATTGAAGAAAACTTCGATGACCTGCGGGCGCACTACCGCGCCGCGTTGCCGGAATTGACCGCGCGGTCTTCCTGGAAGAAGGTTTTTGATGCCCAATAAGCTTTCTATCGCAGAATCCCGCGTCCTAGAGTCCATCCAGAACGCCGCCTTTGACCTGCCGGGAGTACTGCCGACTGCCCGCGGTTTAAGCCACTTGGGCGAGCACGCCCTGGGCTGGATGGGCAGCGCGGCCCTAGGGGCCGGCGTGGACAAGCAGCGCCGTGAAGAGTGGATTCGGATCGGTGCCGCGGCGTTTACCGCGCATGCGGCAAGCGTGGTGCTCAAGCGCATCGTGCGGCGCAAGCGACCCGATTATTCCTACGTCCGCGTTGGGGTCAAGACCCCCTCGCGCCTATCCTTCCCGTCCTCGCATGCCACCTCCACCACCGCCTTCTTGGTGGGCCTTTCCCGCCTGACGGGTTCCAAGGCACCGCTTGTGGGAGTGCCGGTGATGATGGCATCGCGTATGGTGCTCGGGGTGCACTATCCAACTGATACCGTCGCGGGCGCAGCCATTGGCGCTGCCACCGCGCGGGCAATGACGAAGGGAAAGACGCATGAGTGAGGACGGTAACCAGCACTTTCTCCATTCGGAACCGCATACGTCCGGCGTCGATACCGGCCGTAAGCGCAAGCCGCCGAAGAATTTGGCCGATGGCATGGTCAAGGCCCTGCGCCCGAAGCAATGGGTAAAAAACATCCTCGTACTGGCCGCGCCCGCCGCGGCCGGTGCGGAGTCGCTCTTTCACGGGCGCGTGCTTGTCGATGTCCTCTTGGCCTTCATCGTCTTTTGCCTCGGCGCTTCTTCCATCTACCTGATCAATGACGCCAAGGATTGGCGTGAAGACCAAGAGCACCCGACCAAGCGTTTCCGCCCGATTGCCTCGGGCGTGCTGCCCATCAAGGTGGCCTATGTCATGGCCGTGGTACTCGTTGGCCTGTCCATTGGGCTGTCCTTCTTGGCCACCGCGGGATTAGAGCTAGCCATCGTTATGGCGGTTTATATCGCCCTGCAGCTGGGCTATTGCTTTGGCTGGAAGCATATTCCGGTCATCGATATTGCGCTGGTGTCCTCCGGATTCATGTTGCGCACCATGGCCGGTGGCGTGGCCGCCGATATTGAGCTTTCGCAGTGGTTCTTGCTGGTCGCTGCCTTTGGTTCGCTCTTTATGGCCTCCGGTAAGCGCTATGCCGAAATCCTGCTGGTGGAAAAGACCGGCGCGAAGATCCGCAAATCCTTGCAGGGCTATACGCCAACCTACCTGCGCTTTGTCTGGACGCTAGCGGCTACCGCCGTGGTGGTCTTCTACTCCCTGTGGGGCTTTGAGCTGGCTAATGCCGCAACCTCTGGTGGCGTGTGGTACCAGATTTCCATGGTGCCATTTACCATCGCCATCCTGCGCTATGCCGCCGACGTGGACCGTGGCCAGGGCGGGGCGCCGGAAGAAATCGCGTTGGGGGATCGCACCTTGCAGTTCCTCGCCATCGCTTGGCTGGCCTGCATCGCCATGGCCGTCTACATCATGCCATTGGGCTAAGCAGCGGTTATATAGTTGCGTTCAACTAGAAGATCTTGAGAGGCCTGATATACTCACCCCACGTGGTTAACACCGGTAACAAGAACATTGCGCTGTGGAGCGCACCCGCCTCGGTTCTTGTTATCGGTGTTTTTTCTTTGTGGGGTGGCTTTGCCCGCCGCTGGATGTCTGATGACGGCCTCATCGTCCTGCGTACCGTCCGCAACCTAGAAGCCGGCAACGGTCCTGTGTTCAATGTGGGTGAGCGCGTTGAGGCCAATACCTCCACGCTGTGGCAATACCTCATCTTAGTGGCGCGGTGGGTAAGCGGTGCTGAACTCGAAACGATCGCCATCTACCTCGGGCTTCTCCTAGCGGTCGCGGCGATGGTGGTGGGGACGTGGGCATCGGCAAGCATGCACAAGGGACTTGTTCTTCCCGCTGGAGCCTTGGTGTATCTGGCCCTGCCACCGGCACGGGACTTTTTTACCTCCGGCTTGGAATGGAGCCTGTGCCTTTTCTACTTGGCCGTCTTGTGGTGGATGCTGATTAAATGGGCGCGACCACGGCAGGAGTTGCCGCCCAAGCCTATTGTGTATGGGCTGGCATTCTGGGCGGGGCTCTCATGGCTCATTCGCCCTGAGCTTGCCCTGTATGGCGGCCTGGTTGGCGTTGTACTCATAGTGAGCACGCGTTCGTGGAAGGTTATCGCTGCCGCCTTGCCCCTGCCGCTGGGTTATCAAGTATTCCGCATGGGCTACTACGGGCTGCTTACGCCTCATACCGCCGTTGCGAAATCCGCGGCTGGTTCCGCGTGGGGCCAAGGGTTTGCGTACTTGGGCGACTTTATGGCGCCCTACGCGCTGTACCTCCCGCTCATTGTGCTGACAGTGGCGGCGCTGTGGAAAACCGATTTTCGACCGTCGGCGCTGCGCTCGATGCAGACTGTGGTTTATATCTTCCTGGGCGCCGCACTATTGCATGCAGCATATGTTGTGCACGTGGGTGGCGATTTTATGCATGGGCGCATGTTGCTACTTCCGCTTTTCGCCGCGCTATTGCCCATATTTGTAGTTAATCTACGAACCTGGTGGGCTGCCGTATTCTGTGCGGTGTGGGCCTTCGTTATTGTCTTGCACGGTCACCCGGTAGACCGGGCAGCGTACGCGGGCCAGCTTAGTGTTGTGGATGAGCGGGACTATTGGACCGCTGTCACCAACCGGCAGGAACCGCCACGCCGTGCCGAGGATTTTCTGGGTATGGACGTGATGAATAACTATGAAAAAGCGGTGCAGGATTTGGCGGCCGGCGATGCCATGACCTTCCTCTATATCAAGGATGGGGGTCAGACATCGTGGACGACGGTGCCCGCGGATCCGGAGCGCTCCGATCCTCCCACTGTGTATTTTCCTAATCTCGGTCTTACCTCCATGAATGCGCCACTTGAGGTGCGCGTGCTCGATGAAATTGGGCTCAGCAATCCCTTGGCAGCGCGCCAGCCCCGCATCGAAGGCGGGCGCATTGGCCACGATAAAAGCCTTGGCGCGGCGTGGCAGATTGCCGATTCTGCAGTGGATATTGACTCCTTATTGCTGGGGCAGAAAGATTCCGCGTGGCAAGCACGCACTGCGCTTGATGATGCCGATTTCCAGAGGCTCTTTGCCTCCTACAGGGAACCGCTAACTTGGGGCCGATTCTTAGAAAATATTAAATTTTCCCTGACAGAGGGCAGGACCCTAACCTTCTCCTCCAATCCGGGGGATTACCTCTATTAATGGTTGAAAATGAGGTAAAAAGCCTGTGAGTGCACTACACTGCCTCTCAGTGAGGCTTTCGCCGAGGGGTGTTAACGATTCACAGGTTCCCATCGATAAAGCCAAAGAACAATTATTGAGTACTTTGTGGAGGAGAAAGATGACTGCATCTCTGAGAGGACGTGTCCTATCGGTCATCATGGCAGTGGTCGTAGCGCTTGGCCTCGCCGTCGTTGCCGGCGGCACGCAGCAGGCACACGCGGCACATCGTGATTGGCTGCGTCCGGATAATACCGGCACCTGTGAATGGGACCCAGCCATGTTTTGGGTTCAGCGCTGTGATGTTTGGTCTCCGTCCATGGACCGTAACATCCCCGTCCAGATTCAGCCCGCAAAGAATGGCGGTAACGCTGGTTTCTACCTATTGGATGGCCTGCGTGCTACTTACGCAACCAGCGGCTGGGTTAGCCCTCACAGCGAGGTTAACGCCGCGCAGACTTACGCGGACAGCAATATCACTCTAGTGATGCCGGCAGGTGGCGAGTCTTCTTTCTATGCCAACTGGCAAGCACCTGGCAAATATGATCCGAGAGCTCCGGTCAACTACAAGTGGGAGACCTTCCTTACCCAGGAGCTTCCTGCCTACCTCGAGCAGCACTTTGGCGTGGCCCGCAATAACAATGCGATCGCTGGCCTCTCCATGGGTGCCGGTTCCGCCATGACATTGGCTGCTAAGCACACTGACCAGTTTAAGCAGGTACTATCCTTTTCTGGTTATTTGACTATGACGGTTCCAGGTGCTCAGACTGCTCTTCGTTTGGCCATGTTGGATGCCGGTGGATTCAATGTCAACGCCATGTACGGTTCGCTATTTAACCCAAAGCGTTTCCAGAATGACCCGCTCTTGCTGATTCCGCAACTGCGTGAGGGTGGTACCGATGTTTATATTTCAGCTGCATCCGGTATCCCAGGCCAATTGGATAGGGAAACCCTTCCGCCGCAGTTCCAAGCACCGGGTGTCGCACTGGAGGTTGGTTCTCAGCTGACCACCCGCGCTTGGGAAGGTGTTGCCCGGTTGCAGGGTCTGAACCCAACGGTGAGCTACCCGGCCCAGGGCTTGCATAACTGGTACCAATGGGACTACCAGCTCAATGCTTCCAAACCGCGCGTTCTCAACGTTATGAATGCCTGGTAAGGCTCACTAACGAACTGGCCCCGCGCCGTTCGAACCGCTCCCCAGTAGTTGGACTGAGAAATCACTACCAACTGGTGGGGAGCAGTTTTTATTGGGGCTACGAAGTTCGCTGAGTGAAACTTAGCGCGAGCATGTAGTCAAGCGTTTCGAACAGGGCCGAGGTACCAAGCCGAAGGCGCTTACTGAAGAAGACAAACTGCGTCGCGAAAGCGACCAGTTGCATGCTGAAATTGCCTACCTAAAAATTACCGATGAAGGCTTCCAATACCAGCATTCAACCCGGCGCACTTTGATCCACGAGAACGGCGGCGTTCAGTCGATATCGCGTAAGGCCAACTGCTACGACAACGCAGTAATGAAGAACTTCTTCGGTCACCTGAGAACCGAGATGTACCACGGAGAAGTCTTCAACACTGTCGAGGAGTTCACCCAGGTAATCGAAGATTACATCCAGCGGTACAACACCGAACGCAACCAACAATGACTCAAGGGCCTGACCCCGATGCAATATCGGAATCAGGCCCTTGAACCCCTAACCTTCTTGAATTAAACCAGCCCAACTTTTGGGGACTAGTTCATGGTGCTCTCGGGCGGCGGGTTCGTGCTTTGGTTGGTGGTTAGTGGTTTTGGAGTTCTCGGGTGATGATTTGGGTCATTCCGTCGTGTCCTACGTCTGTTGGGTGTAGTGTGGGGTTGCCCGCAAATCGTGGACACGTTGTTAAGCTGCTTAGGGGTTAAGCAGCGGCTTTCTTATTACCATTTTGATC
>NZ_JBEHFM010000036.1:0-7646 GCF_040225675.1 Corynebacterium sp. KPL2680 | reverse complement strand
CAGTACCTGGACATGGTGGTAGATTACCTTTCTTCCCAGCTCGACTGGGCTGGATATCAGGTGTCCACCAAACAGGGGTCAGGTCCTTATGTCTACTCTCCCCTTAGGAGTTCCTCTTGCCAGTGCCGCCCAACCCAGTACGGGAGACGACAAGACCATACTGGGACAAAGTAATCAAGGTGTTCCCATCCGAAAGAGAATGCCGCACTGAACAGGCAAAATGGAATGTAGGTTATACTAAAGGCCTTGAGCGAATGTTTGATTTTAGCGGTAAGCCAGGGGTCGACTGGGCTCGCTGTGTAAAAACCGATGCCGGTTCATGGGCACTGGAAGACGTGTCTTAATGAAGTGCTCATACCTCGTATGAGCACTCTTTTCTGTTGTAGAAGTACCTCTAAAGGTTCCGCTCACTCAGTAGAAAAATGATGCAACCTTAGTAGCAGGGCCTTTTATCATAGTTGGGTTTATCTAACGTTCTACCTTTCAAATAGGAAAAGTTATCCACCTTGCTTAAGCGCAGACAAGAAATATTTCCCCCCACCACCAGATCTCATAGCACTTTTTAAAGGTAGGTTCACCTCACTCAAGATCTACCTCCCCGTTTTCTCCTGCGCATACTTACCCTCACGACGGTGGGGATGGTTTATCTACACCTGCTGGGTTTACAGGAATACAGGTGCGGTAAAGCTGTATTCCTGTAAAACCTTATTTGTTGTTGCGGACGTATTCTTCGAGGTAGTTGCTGACAATCTCGCGAATGGTCATGCCTTTTTGCGCGGCGATGACTTTGAGTTCTGCATGAAGTTCGCGGTCAATTTCGACGGTCATCTTCTTGACGTAGTCGCGGCCGGTGGGTTGATGGAATGCACCTCGTACTGTTTTCTTCTCCGCGGTCGGGGCCGGCCTTGCGGATTTCCTTGAGGAGGTTCGCGGGCCTTGCTGGGCCCTGGCGCGTTCTTTGCTGGTGCTCATTTCATCATCTCCATGAGTTCGTCTGCGGCTTGTTCATAGCCGTGCATTTCTGGGCCTGGGCAGTAGCCGAAGGCTAGGTGCATGTCCTCGCGTAGCGGGATTTCGGTTTTAAAGTGGGGCATTTGTTCTGTATCAAGTGCTTCTCGTGCAGCATCAAGAGCACTGGTGCCCTTCCTAGCGAACGTCAGCAGGACTGCATGCGGTGTTCCGCTAACTGCGTCGCGCAGTTCCCACACACGAGAAAGGTCAGCTGCAGCAGAACGGGTCGGAAGAATGATGAAATCACTGACAGCGATTGCTGCTTCGATAGCGTTCTCGTCTCCTGGCGGCACATCAATAAACATGAATTCATCGTCCCCGACGAGTGCCGCCTGCCTATCAACACGCTTGGGAATAGACAATTCAACCCCAAACGGTAAAGGGTCGCCTCCATCTTCCGCGCGTTCAGACCATTCCAGAGCTGAACCCTGCCGGTCTAAGTCTGTGACAGTCACGGTCTTTCCTCGGTGGGCGAAAACCGTAGCGAGAAACATCGTTGTAGTGGTCTTGCCAACGCCACCCTTGGCGTTAATGGCAGTAATAATCATGGCTTCTCCTAGGTGGATACGTCATTACGTCTATTAGACTACAGATTTCAGTAAATACTATTTTACATCTATACAGGTCTACAGTTGTATAGTTTACTGTAAATACTAAAAGTGCTGGCAGATGAGTCTTTTGCTTCTTTTTATCGTCATGTTCTACAGACAGACCTGCGAGCTTGATGCGGCAAAACTCGTTTTCAATGCTCTTGTCTTCGAAGTCCGCTGCGATGTGTCCCCAGTGGTATCCCTCCAACTGGGACAGCATCGCAGTAACTGCCATCTTGAGTTAGAAGCCACGACTGCGACCAGTACGGGCACATAGAGCATCTAGGCGCTCGATGATGCCTTCTGACATCCGTATAGATACCACTCGGTCTGAACGGTGAGGTCCTTGAACCATAATCAGAAGGCCTTTCGCTCCTACCACAAACAATGATTGCATAAGTTCGGCCTCGACACGGAAGAGGCGACTTTTTACCATGGAGAACCTCTTCCTTATTACATATACTTAAAGTGAGCAGGAGCAAAAGTTCCCTAGCTCAACACTCCGGTACTCTATGCCTAATCACCGCCCATAGGAGATTCGAAATGCATACTTCTCACTCATGGCTGAAGAGAACCTGCACCAAACGCGCCATGATAGCCTGCGTGGCACTTAGCATGGTTGGAGGAAATACATACGCTACAGCAGCCGAGACAAATTCCCCCGATTTTACCGCTGCCGAAGTAAATTCAGAACCGACTTCTGCACAGGAAGCACAACTGGCTGATGACCTAGAAGTACTGTTTACGGAATATATTCCCCAAAAAGATGGTGTCTTCACCGTCAATGAACAAGCCGTAATAAGAGATGGTTACGCAGACAGCATGGGCGACTTTCATGCAGTGGCCCGAGCCTTCAACAGTCCCAACCCTGGACATCCTCAGGCAGGTTCAAAAACCCCAGTTATGGTACAAACTTACGATGCAAATTCATACGCAAAGTGCGTATTATGGAGTGCGCTAGGAATTCCAGCCACGGCTTTCACTAGCGGCACGTGGTCAGCCATCGTAACTGGTATTAAAGCCTTCAATTGGAAGCTGACCGCTTCCACCATCGTACGAGCTCTTGGCCCTGCATTCGTAAACGGTGCTGGAAAGGCCATCGGTGGTCCAGCGACGATCGCAGCCGCCTTGGCCGCTTCCGCAGGATTGTGTGCCTTTCAACAGTAATGGTTTCTAGAAAAAAGTATCTTGTTCGCCTGATTGGCACCAGCATTATTTTCTTTGCACTTGTTGCCGTTATCTTCGCTTTCTTTTTTTCAATGGGCCGAGGACACACGCTAAATTTTGATGACGCGATTCCTTGGCTTATCGGAACCCTAGTCTCTGGACTGCTGACTGTAATGTGGGTCAAAAGAAAAGCAAAGGACTTCCGAGAAAGAGAGAATCTCTGGGGACCATCGACGAAATAAAAGCACCTAATTTACCAGGATGGTAATGCTCAGATGTTGCGACGAGGGCCGAAACTTTAAAAAGTTTCGGTCAAGTCCGTGGAAGTGGTGTATCTGTTCTTTCTGAATCGAGGGACAGTGTCAAGGTCGGTGTTGGGGTCCGGCTCGGGGGTGATGTCGGTTCATTAGGAGGCTGCCTCGATGGTGTCTGCGTCGTTGGCGTGGATGGTATTGGTAGCTATCAGGCGTCGGGTGTGTTCCAAGCTCGCCAGCGACATGTAGCGTTTTTGTTGGATCCAATCATCATGTTGCTCGGCTAGTACAGAGCCGACCAGGCGGATCACAGACCTGCGGTTAGGGAAGATCCCTACAACGTCGGTACGCCGCCGGATTTCACGGTTCAAACGCTCCGTTGGATTATTGGACCACACCTTCGTCCACACAGGTTTAGGCGTTTGTGTGAATGCAAGGATTTCATCTAATGACTCCTCTAGGTAGTCGGCGACGTCAGGGAAACGCTCATGGCAAAACTCAACAACCTCACGTGCTTGGTCCCACGTGGCTTGAGCGTCGGCTTGCTGGAAGATGGAATGAAACATTCCAGATAGTGTGGTCCACTGGCGTTTGGACACCTTGGATGAGAGGTTCCTAGCAAAATGCGTGCGGCAGCGCTGCCAGCTGGCTGTCGGCAGTACTTGGCCAACAGCGGCCTGGATTCCCAGGTGAGCATCACTGGTAACTAGATAGACTTGCCCAAGTCCGCGGGCTTTAAGGTCTTGGAAGAACCCTGTCCATGATTCCACGGATTCCGATGTGGCGATCTGCATGCCCAACAGTTCTCGGTACCCGTCGTTGTTGACACCGGTAGCGATAAGCACACTGGTTTTTACGACTCGTCCGCCTTCGCGAACTTTCATCGTCAGCGCGTCACACGACAGGTAGAAATAAGGGCCGCTATCTAAAGGGCGGGTACGAAAGTCAGCGACCATGTCGTCGAGTTCTTTGGCCATATCAGATACCTGTGATTTCGACAGATTGTCAATGCCCAAAGAAGCTACCAGATCATTCATACGCCTAGTGGAGACCCCTTTGAGATAACACGTCGCTATCACGGTAGTTAGAGCTCTTTCGGTGCGGGTACGCCGTTCTAGGAGCCATTCAGGGAAGAATGCCCCGTGACGTAGCTTCGGGATAGCAATATCAAGCGAGCCAACGCGGGTATCGAGCCTGCGGTGGCGGTAGCCGTTGCGGGTATTAGTCCGCTGAGGAGAAACTGTGGCGTAATCGGCGCCGCAAACACTATCTGCTTGAGCCGAGAGAATCTGATTGATGAAGTCTGTCAGCATCTGGCGCATCAAGTCAGGGGAAGCCTGAGTAAGCAATTCTTCCAGATACCCGGTCGGATCGATATGATGAGGGTTAGTGGTCATCGCGGGTTACTTCCTTTCGAGGATAGGTAAGAGTTGATTCGAAAGGTACCCGCGGTGGTCGCCTTTATGCGCACCGAAGCGAGGCTTCACCCGGGTAACAGATACACCACACTAGCGGACGCAACCCCGGGTTCTTCCTGCGTTTCCTGCTCCTGACTCATACCTGCCTTAAACTAGCACATAATTTTGCTTTTTAAGCTGGTTATCTTGACGGAAAAATATGCAGTTCTACCTGCAAAAACGCGTTAAAACAGGCGAATGTCCGGCGGGTGTTCTATAGTGTTTTCGTACACACGTTCACACTACAAATTTAGGTTTTAAGCGCCATGGAAGATCCCTACTTTTCCACGACCAACACCAAAGACCCCACTACACGCTTAGCTTTTGAGATGCGAAAGACTGAATATGAGTTCTGGACTGAGCAGATCCCCGATCTCGATTCTGATTTCGAATTAGTCACCCAATCCCTCTACCGCGCCACCGGAGTTAATGAAGGGCGAATCGGCCATATCCTGATGGCCCTGTACCGCCTGGAAGAGCTCCCCCAACTGAAAGAACTGCAGCACCAGCTCTATCACCTAGATTTAGACCGCCTCATTGCCATCAATAAATCCCTTAACCGCCTGGGCAACCCGACCCCGGAGGTAGTCGCGCGCATCGATGAGCAGCTCACCGCCTACCTCACTCCCACCCGCGCCAACCAGTCCATGCGGACGCAAGCCCAGATTAAAAGGAAGATTAATGAGCTCATCAACCTCGAAGATGACACGCTTGCGGTCAAAAAGGGGCCGACCCAGCCGCGCTACACCATGGAGAATTGGGGAGACAATACCTCGGCGATGACGCTGAGCGCGGATCCCTCGGTGATGGCGTGCGTAGATAAGTGCATCAAGGAGACTGCGCTCAAGCTGGATTGCTCGCTTGCCGATGCCGCCATTTCCCTCCTCACCGGCAATACCGAAGCACCCCAAGTCATCCTGAATGCTTACAAGGCAACCGATGTCCCCAACTCCCCCGCATTCATTGAATCCGTTGGGTGGCTCGACCCAGCGCGCTCCAACGCGCTGCCCTACTCCAAGATCCGGGAAATGAACCCGGATAAGGAGGTAAAGGGATACGTCACCCCGCCGGATATGGCAGCCTACCTCGAAGGATTCGACGGCACCTGTCGCTACCCAGGCTGCAACCGTCCTGCCACGGTGTGCCAAAAGGATCACCGCATCAACCACGCGGATGGCGGACCGACGACTCCCGCAAACCTCGCGTGCCTGTGCCAGCACCACCACAACATAAAGACCGATGGCCGGGCTTTCTACGTCATGGATCCGCACACTCGAGACATTATTTGGCTCTTCGAAGACGGCACCTGGACCGTCACCGTGCCCTCCGGCCCGCTGGCAGAAAAGAATAAGAATTGGGTGCAGACTTTTGCACAAACCATGACCGCCCACCGTGCGCGAGCCTACGAAGAGGCCCACGAGGCACAGAAAGAAGCAAAAACCACCCCTAGGGAGGAGGATTAAAAACGCCCAATGCCATACATTGGCAGGCATGATACAAAACTTATTCACGCCAGACGAGCTGGTTATTTCCCAAACCAAGTCTTTCCTCAAAGATCGATTCATGATTTCTGATGTCAACGGGACCCCCGTCGGCACCATTGTGCAATCCACCAGCCTCAAGGACATGGTGTTTAAACCCTCCCGGAGCTTGGAGGTCGCGCTCACGGATGCCGAAGGCAACCCCCAACAAACAGTCATGACGATTTCGGATCCGCCGAATCTTCTGCGGGATACCTACGAGGTGCACCTGCCGGGAATTGAACAGCCCATGGCCGTTATCACCAAGCGTTTCTCCATGTTCAAAACCAAGATGGAACTAACGATGGAGGGCTTTGCCGATGTCGAAGTACACGGCGATTTCTGGGACTGGAATCTCACCATCACCTCCCAGGATCGCCAGCTTGCCGATGTCTCCAATAAATGGACCGGCATGGGCAACTACTTCATGGGTAAAAACACGTATCTCCTGCGCATCGTGCCAGGCCTCAACGAGCAACAACACGCCGCCATCATTGGCGCCGTAATGAGCATGGATATGCTGCGCGCGAAGAAACAGAAAAACAGCAACTAGGTGCGCGCATGGTCATTGTTGCAAACGGTGTTTCAGGACTGGTCCCACTGTAAGCACGGAGGTTCCAATTCCGGATACGGCAAGTGCCGATGGCGCTTACGACAGGCGCCCCGATGATGTATCCGATAAGCATCGCAGAGCTATTTATCGATCCCATCGTAGAAAGGGCTTTGGGCTTAACCTCATCAGGTACGGTTCCAACAACGATGATTCGCAGTGCAGCCACCTGAACGGCATTGCATACTCCGCTAAGGAAGAAGCATGGAATACAGAGCCACAAGGAGGGAATTAGACCGGGTAAAGCAATAAAACACCCCATGGCGAAGCCGGCTCCGGTCAGGGCCTTCTCGGCATTGTGTGCGCTGAGATGGGCTGAAAATCGTGCGCCAAAGATGCGGCCCACGATGAAAGCCTGGGCGATGATTGCATATACCGTACCGCTCGCTTGGAGGGTACTGGTCACATAGAAGACAAGCGCAATGTTGAAAATCGAGGTGCAAATGATTGCTCCCCAAATGCTGGTTAGTGCGGAGCGAGAACGTCTATTTTTCAATAAGAGAGAAGGAGCCTCGAGTACCTTTTGGAAAAAGCTCGGTGAAGATTCTTTCAGTCTTAGCTGCACTGAATTGTCCTGGGACGTGGATTTGTAGAGGAAGAAAAAGACAAGTAGCGAAACCGCCACGGCGCAAGCTTCAACAAAGAGTGCAGTCTGCACGT
Organism: Corynebacterium sp. KPL2680; assembly: GCF_040225675.1. Classification (NCBI taxonomy): domain Bacteria; kingdom Bacillati; phylum Actinomycetota; class Actinomycetes; order Mycobacteriales; family Corynebacteriaceae; genus Corynebacterium; species Corynebacterium sp. KPL2680. Next base: position 377 of record NZ_JBEHFM010000036.1, on the reverse strand, counting down.
TCCTTTGGTCAAGAAGTAATCCTCCCAGCAATGAGCCAAGGAATCCGCCGCCAAGGCGCGCGGTATCCAAGAGGGAGAAGGCTTTCGCTTGCTGGCTTCCACTGACTTGGGAGTCAACGATAGTGAAAATGGCTGGAATCGACAGTCCGCTTAAGCATGCGGTGACGAGGTTTCCAAAAATGAGGATCAACGGCTCTGGAAAGGCTGTCATTGCTAATAGGCCCAGCAGATCCAATAAGAGAACAGAAATTGCTATTCGATAGCTGCTGAATTGGTCTGGGCTGGATTAAATAGACCATATGGTTTGATCGTGTCTTCCGTGACAGCCCCTTGTTGGGCAGGAAGACTGATAATCATGAAGAAGTTTTCAAAACACA
>NZ_JBEHFM010000035.1:0-10856 GCF_040225675.1 Corynebacterium sp. KPL2680 | reverse complement strand
CTCACAATGAACATCCTCTCCTACGGACACAAGATCCGTACTAATAGGGTGTCCACTACTCGAGGGTAACCGCAGAACCTATGATTCAGTACCGGAGTGGGGAATTGCGATGAAGTGCATCTAAACACGGACAAAGGTAAGGAAATTTCCAGATTCTTTGAATGTCGTTTAGCACTGTAGAATGGGTGCGGTATTTCTGTGCGAGTTCCAACCAAGAAAGGGTAGGACTGAATGTCGGAGCGCAACCAGCACGGCCGTAACGGCCGCGGACAAGACCGTCGGGGTCGAAATCCACGCAATTCGGGGGACCGTGTTTCTCGCGGAGGGGGAAAGAAGAAATCTTTCTCTCCACAGCGCTCTGGGTATAGGGAAGAGCGAATCAACCGGCGTATGACCGATCCGGATATTCCTGAAGAGGTTGATATCAATGACTTGGACCCATTGGTGCTCCAAGATTTGAAATCTCTCTCTAAAGAGAACTCGGAGGCCGTCGCCAAGCACATGATCATGGCGGCGACCTGGATGGACGATGATCCTAAATTGGCACTTCGACATGCGCGCGCGGCTAAGGACCGTGCGGGCCGCGTGGCTATCGCCAGAGAAGTTAATGGTATCGCTGCTTACCGTGCAGGCGAGTGGAAAGAGGCACTCGCCGAGCTCCGCGCTGCCCGCCGTATTTCTGGCGGTCCAGGAATGCTAGCGGTTATGGCTGATTGTGAACGAGGGCTGGGGCGGCCGGAAAAGGCATTGGAGTTAGGACGCAGCGAGGAGGCGAAAGAACTAGACAAAGAATCGGCTATTGAACTGGCGATCGTGCTGGCAGGTGCTCGCCTTGATCTCGATCAACCTGAATCAGCGGTGGTTACCATCCAGAGGGCACAACCTGACCGCAGCGATCGCGGAGTGAGTGCTTGTAGGTTGTCGTATGCCTATGCAAACGCTCTTCTCGCTGCGGGGCGCAGGGATGAAGCCCGCGAGTGGTTCGAGCACACTATCGCCATTGATGAGGGGGATTGGACCGATGCCGCAGACCGATTGGCGGAATGTAAATAATGAGTGTTTTGAGCAAACATGACGCCTTATTGCTGGACCTGGATGGAACCGTCTGGGAGGGCGGCCGTCCGCTAAGTAACGTAGTAGACGTTATTAATACGTGCGGCGTTCCCGCAGTATATGTAACAAATAATGCGTCGCGGAGCCCAGAAGCCGTCGCCACAATGCTGACGGATATCGGTTTGACTGCGGATTCTGGTGATATCGTCACCTCCGCCCAAGCGGTATTGCAGTTGGCCGCGGAGGAAATCCCGTCAGGTACGAAAGTACTAATCATTGGCGCGGATTCTTTCCGGGACTTGGCCAAAGAGATGGGCTTTTCCGTGGTCTCGAGTGCTGATGATAAACCAGCAGCCGTCCTGCAAGGATTTGATAAGTCCGTTGATTGGGAACAGTTGACGGAGGGGGCGCTGGCTATCCGGGCAGGCGCGAAGTTTTTCGCCTCAAATTTGGATACATCCCTTCCAATTGAGCGGGGGCTAGGCGTTGGCAATGGCTCCCTAGTTGCTGCCGTCCAGAAGGCGACGGGAGTAGAGCCCGTATCTGCCGGCAAACCTGAACCAGCGATGTTCTTCCTGGCAGCCAAAAAGGTCGGGTCGAAAAAGCCATTGGCGGTGGGCGACAGGCTAGATACGGATATCGTTGGGGGTAACGCCGCAGCGATGAATACCTTTCATGTCTTGACCGGTGTATCGGGCGAGCTGGAGCTTATCGAAGCCCCGGTGGAGGCACGGCCTAATTTTATTGGGGCAGGCATGCACGAGCTTTCATTGCCTATTTCGCAGGTGCGACCGGGACCGCAAGGAGATTTTACCGCGCGATGCGATGGGTATGATGTCCTATTGCAGGGGGGGAATGAATCCTCTACCTCGGTGCAAGCGCTGCGGACGGTCTTGGAAGTGGCGTGGTCGATGCCGGCACCACCTCGGTATATTCAGCCGCGTAGCGAATTTGCGGAAAAGGTTGTGTCGAAATGGCGGTAAAGCCACACGATTTTCGGGCCGTGAAAGAGCCTGAAGAGGTAAATTCGGAGATTTCGACAATTCTTGGCGAAGATGCGCCAACACTCGCAGAAGAAGTCGACCAACTGGACAGGGCGCATTCCGTATTGCGGAATGCTTTGCAGGAGAACTAATGCCACCACAACGCCGCAGGCTGGATGCAGAACTTGTGCGCCGAAAGATTGCGCGATCTCGTGAGCAAGCCCGCGAGATGATCAAGTCTGGCCGTGTGACCGTCGGCGGGTTTAAAGCAGAAAAGCCTGCAACAGTTGTGGATCCTGAAGTCTCCATCAAGGTCGAGGAGTCTGAGGAAGACAGGTGGGCGTCTCGCGGCGCGCATAAGCTTTTGGGCGCACTAGCCACATTCGACGTCGACATGGATGGCCGCATCTTAGATGCAGGGGCATCGACAGGAGGATTTACAGATGTGTGCTTGGCGTCTGGTGCGCGTGAGGTGCTATCCGTTGACGTCGGGTATGGGCAATTATTGTGGCGCCTGCAAAATGACGACCGCGTGACGGTTTTGGATAGGACCAATATCCGCACTATTAATCCGGAGATGACCAATGGCCTGTGCGATGGCATGGTCGGGGATTTATCTTTCATTTCCCTAAAACTGGTGCTGCCAGCAATTGTGGAGTGCATGAAGGACGGTGCGTGGCTGCTGCCGATGGTCAAGCCGCAGTTTGAGGTGGGCAAAGAGCGCATCGGCAGCGGCGGGGTGGTTCGTTCTCCGGAGATGCGCAAAGAGGCCACGCAGGACGTTGCTGAATTTGCCGTGTCTTTAGGCCTTAGCCTGCACGGTGTTGTGGCTTCACCGTTGCCGGGTCCGAGTGGAAATGTGGAATATTTCCTGTGGCTGAAAAAGGACGGTATGTCCACGGACGTGGCTACAATGAAACAGATGATTGATACTGCCGTTGAAAAAGGTCCGCAGTAATGCGAGAGATATTGTTGGTTCCACATGCCAATCGCGCAGAGAACCTGCAGGCTACCTCCCGTGCATCCGAGTTATTGGAGGAGGCAGGGATAACGGTTCGAGTTTGTGCGGACGAAACCGTCCTGCCAGGGCTACAGCACGTGCCGCATTCTGACGCTGCGGCGGAAGGATGTGAATTGGTTCTTGTTCTCGGCGGTGATGGCACCTTCCTGCGCGCGGCTGATATGGCACGCGCGGTTGATATTCCGGTCCTCGGAGTGAATCTAGGGCACGTAGGCTTCCTCGCGGAATGGGAAGTGGAGTCATTAGACCGTGCCGTCGCTCGCGTAATAGAGAAGAGCTACCGGGTGGAGGACAGGCTGACGGTGGATGTCTCTATTTCGGATGCTAACGGTCACCAACTGGCTAGCAGTTGGGCTTTGAATGAGGCCTCGGTAGAAAACCAGAACAGGTCGGGCGTGTTGGATGCGATTTTGGAGATCGACCGGCGCCCGGTCTCGTCGTTCGGTTGTGACGGCGTGCTGATTTCGACTCCTACGGGATCTACGGCGTATGCATTTTCTGCCGGCGGCCCAGTGCTGTGGCCATCGCTAGATGCAATCTTGGTCGTGCCGAATAATGCCCATGCACTCTTTACTAAACCTTTAGTGGTTTCTCCCAACTCTTTGGTGGCGGTGGAATCAACCATGCAAACCACACCGGCCGTAGTTATCTTGGATGGGTGCAGGGAACTTATTATGCCGCCGGGTGCCCGCGTTGAGGTGGTGCGCGGTAAGCGCCCCGTGCGCTGGGTGCGGTTGGATGATCAGCCCTTTACGGATCGATTGGTCTCTAAGCTGCGGTTGCCCGTGGAAGGCTGGCGTGGACCGAAGGAGAAATAGTGCTTGTCGATATTTCTATCAATGATTTAGGAGTCATTCGCCATAGCTCTGCGGAATTATCGGAGGGCCTGACCGTATTGACCGGTGAGACCGGCGCTGGCAAAACCATGGTGGTTACGGGGCTTCGATTGTTGGCCGGCGGGCGTGCCGATGCCTCTCGGGTGCGCGATGGCGCTAAAAAAGCGGCCGTGGAGGGCCATTTTAGTTCCGCGAAGGAGAGCATCAGCCAGCTGGTGGACTCGGTGGGCGGTGAGCCAGATGAAAATGGTGAATTTATTGTCTCGCGCACGGTTTCGGCTGCGGGGCGATCGCGGGCGTATTTGGGAGGGCGAGCCGTACCGGCCGCCACGTTGGGAGATTTCGCGCGGGAGATAATTACCGTGCATGGTCAGAATGACCAATTGCGCCTCTTGGCCCCAGAGGAGCAACTCGCGGCCGTGGACCGTGCAGACCCGCAACTGGCTGGCGTTCGGGAAGACTATGCTGAGGCCTTTAAAAAGTGGCGCAGCCTGGCCAAGGACTATCGTCGGCGCACCGAGTCTCGTAGGGAGCTTGCCCAGGAAGCTGACCGCCTGCAATATGCGCTAGAGGAAATCAACGGTGTGGCACCCGAGCCAGGGGAAGACGCAGAGCTAGTGCAGTTGGTGCAGCGCTTGCAAGACGTCGACGGGCTGCGCGAATCCGCACACACTGCCTTGGCGGCGATCGATGGAACGGAAGAGCTTGATGAGGCTGCTTCTTCGCTGCTAGGGCGCGCGGGATCAGCGTTGGTGGGATCCTCGGATAAAGAGCTGGCGGATTTGGGCGAGCGCATATCTGAAATCACCTCGCAGCTAGGCGATATTTCGGCTGAGCTCGGTGGATACCTCGCGGGGCTGCCGGCAGATCCGAATCTGCTGGAGAAGTCACTGCAACGCCAGCAGGACCTTCGAGCGTTGACTCGCAAATACGCCAGCGATATCGATGGTGTTTTGGCGTGGCGCGATGAGGCGGAGTCCAAATTGCAGTCGATGGATACCTCCACTGAAGTCCTTGAGGAACTTAAGGCGCAGGTCAAAGAGGCTGAGCAGGAGATGAAGCAGAAGGCGGCGGAGCTTACGAAAGGTCGCCGGAAAGCGGCGGAGGCACTGGGGAAGTTGGTGACTGAAGAGCTGCATGGATTGGCCATGCCCAATTCCACTTTGTCGGTTGAGCTTTCCGCGGCTAAGTATTCCAAGACGGGCGCTGATGCTGCGGAGCTGCAGCTCAATGGGAAGCCGTTGGCCACCGCGGCCTCCGGTGGCGAGTTGTCTCGCGTGATGCTTGCCCTTGAGGTTGTGCTCGCCAGCGAGGACGGTGCGACATTGGTCTTCGATGAGGTCGATGCTGGCGTGGGCGGGCGTGCGGCGGTAGAAATTGGGCGTCGGCTAGCGCGGCTAGCTGCGCATAATCAGGTTATCGTCGTGACGCACCTGCCGCAGGTAGCTGCGTATGCGGATGCGCATTTGCATGTCTCGAAGAACAAATTTACCTCGGGGGTAGCCGAGCTAACGGAGCAGGAGCGCGTGGAGGAATTGGCGCGCATGCTGGCTGGTTTGGATGACACGGAGACGGGGCGCGCGCATGCCCAAGAGCTTTTTGATCGCGCACAAAAAGAAGCTTCCGCGCGCCTTACCCAGCTGGCGGACTAAGCAAGGAACAATGGAGCCCATGGCTCTGTTTTCCCGTACCCCCGATCATCCTGGTGAGCATGCTGCATTGCGCGATTGCACCCCGGGAGCGAAAGGTCTTAAGAAGTTTTCTGCAGGCGACATCGCCGTTATTGATGCGGCGAATATTTCTCGCCCCGAGGCACAAACGCTTGTGGAATTACAGCCCTCCGCGGTGGTCAACGTCGCCAGGTTTTCTACTGGCTCCATTCCTAATTGCGGTCCGCACATGCTTCTCGATGCCGACATTGACCTTCTCGAAGGCCTCGGCGAGGAATTTATCTCCGAGTTTAAGGATGGCAAGAAGGCACATATTGGGGACGATGGAAAGGTCTACGTCGCGGATAAAGTAATCGGGACGGGGCAGAAGGTTTCCAGGGAGCGCGCAGACAAAAACTTCAAGGCGGCACAAAGCGCACTCATTGACCACATGGAGTCCTATTTCGCGAGCTCCATCGACTTCATTAACTCTGAGGGCCCCTTGCTTATCGATGGCCTCGGGGTCCCCGCATCCGGTGCCGAGATTGCTGGCCGGAAGGTCATCGTTTTATCTCCTACCGAAGACCACCGCTCCCAGCTAAAAGAATTGCGGAATTTCATTCGGGAGTATGAGCCGCTGCTCATTGCGGTTGATGAAGCCGCGGATTCTTTGCTGGAGCAGGGATATAAGCCTGACTTTATCATTGGTGATCCTGCCAAGGTAAGCGATGAGTCGCTGCGTTGCGGTGCGCGCATTGTGGTGCCCGCGGATCCAGAAGGCAGCGTGGAGAGCATTGACCGCATCCAAGAATTGGGCATCGGAGCCATGACGTTTCCGGCGGCTTCGGAATCGGCCACGGATTTAGCGCTGCTCTTTGCGGATTACCACGGTGCGGGCCTTATCGTGCAGGCAGGTGGTGGTTTTGACCTCGATGATGTTTTTGCCAACCGCGTGGCTCCGTCTGCTGTACTGTCTCGGCTGAAGGGCGGAACCAAGGTGGTCGATGCTGAGGCAGTAATCAACCTGTATTCCGCTCCGTCCTCGCACCTTGGTTGGCTATGGGCCCTTTTGAGCATTTTGGTGGCGATTGCAGCGATCATCTTGATCGTGGGCTTCGGCGGGAGCCAGGATTTCTTGAGTAATTTAAGCCAGACGTGGTCGAGCCTATTCTAAGCGGGGGGTAAAAATATGGCGAAAGCGCAACTAATTACGGGCCTCGGACTTGGGGCGGCGGTTGGAGTGGCCCTTGGTGCCTTGGTGATCGCGCCCAACCTGACCACCAGCGTGGCCGACGATGACCCGATCCGTGCAGAACACCGCAAGGTGGTGCAAGAAAATAAGATCTTGCAGAATCAAAACGAGGCGAGTGATGACATCGTCAGTGATGTAGCCCCAGATTTGGTCTCCGGTACATTATCGCAGCGGCCAGTGCTGGTTATTTCCACCGATGATGCAAATAGCAATGAACTTTCTGAAATCACGAAACTCTTAGAAGCCTCCGGAGCCACCGCTGCAGGAGAAATCAAGCTAAGTAAAGACTTCCTGCGGGGGGAAAGCAAAGACGATATCGTAAAAATCCTTAAAGAAAAGGCCCCGAAAAAAGCTGATCTTAAGGGACTCGATAAAACCGTGGGAAGCTACGGCGGCGAGGTTTTGGGGGCGGCCTTATCCATGGATCCAGAAAGCACGGATCCAATCGCAAGCGTAAAGGAACGATCTGAGCTGCTGCGTGCCCTGCGCGATGAGGATTTTATTGATTATAAGGACGGGACCATCCTTCCCGCCCAGTCCATCATCATTGTTTCCGGCAGTGGGGTGCGAGGATACTATTCGGACACCTTGGCTGAGTTAGCCACCGCTTTGGATGAGGTCAATGGCAGCGTGGTGCTTAGCGCACGGAGCAAGCAGACCCAAGATGATAAGACAGTGGAGCAGTTGCGCACCAAAGACGTGGATCTTTCTACCGTAGATGGTATTGAGCGTGCGGTAGAGCGCATTGCCGTGATTTCCGCTGCCGAAGAACAGCTTAATGGGGGCAGGGGAGACTACGGTTCAGCAGAAAGCGCGGATTCCGCCCTACCTGAAGAGGAGAAATAACAGTGGCCCACGATTTTCAGGTCTTGGATTCAGAGTTAATTTTCGATGCCCCTATCGTGGCCGTACGCCGCGATACCTTGTCCATGCCGGGAGGGAACACCGCGGATAGGGAGATCATCGAGCACTTGGGCGCCGTCGCGGTAGTGGCCTTGGATGAGGATCGGCGCATCGCGATGGTGCATCAGTACCGGCATAGCGTCGGCAAGCGGCTGTGGGAACTGCCGGCAGGATTGCTCGATGTAAAGGGCGAGGATGAGCTTTCCGGCGCGCAGCGCGAGTTGCAGGAGGAAGCGGGCCTTGCCGCGAAGGATTGGGAAGTTCTCACGGATATGGTGACCTCACCGGGGTTTTGTGAGGAAGCCGTGCGGATTTTCCTTGCTCGCGACCTTAGCGAGGTACCGGCGCTGCAGGATACCGGCGATGAAGAAGCCGATATGGATTTTTCCTGGGTTGATCTAGACCAGGCGGTTGACAAGGTGCTGGGCGGCGAGATCGTTAATTCCGTTGCGTGCGCGGGTATTTTATCTGCATATGCCACGGTCATTGGTGGAAAGCCGACGCGTTCGGTGGATGCGCCGTTCGATTTGCGCCCAACCCATATGGCTGCTCGACGCAGCGGACCGGATCTGAAAAAGCAGTGACTGCTGCAGAGGACATCGCTCAGACCTGGTTGAATCACCTCGCCGTCGAACGCGGCGTTTCAGCAAATACCCTGAGCAATTACCGGCGGGATATTCGCCGGTACGTGGATTGGCTGGCGGACAATGGGGTCCAGGACCTACGGCAGGTAACCCGGCCGATGGTGGAGGCCTATTTGAAGGACCTGCGCGAAAAGATGGCGGTATCTTCTGCCAACCGTGCCCTCATTGTGGCGCGCGGGTTGCACAAATTCGCCGTTGCGGAAGGGGAAGTCGATAGCGATGTTGCCGCCGAGGTGAGCCCGCCTTCCACGGGGCAACACCTGCCGGAGACCTTGAGCGTGGACGAGGTGTCACGCCTCATCGAATCGACGCCGACGGAAACGCCGGTTGACCTTCGCGATAGGGCGCTACTAGAAGTGCTTTATGGCACTGGGGCGCGCATCTCTGAGGTAATCTCGCTCAACGTCGATGACGTAGCTACTGCCGATGACGTCTTAATGCTGCATGGCAAGGGTGATAAGGAGCGGCTTGTACCCCTCGGCTCGCATGCTCGCCAGGCCATCGATGCCTACTTGGTGCGCGCTCGGCCCGTGCTGGGAAAGGGCAAAACCGCTGCGCTGTTTTTGAATACGCGCGGCGGTGCGCTATCGCGGCAAAGCGCCTGGTCAATTATTAAAACCGCGGCGCAGCGCAGCCAGTTGGATAAATCCATTTCCCCGCACACGCTGCGCCATTCCTTTGCCACGCATTTGCTCGAAGGCGGTGCCGATGTGCGCACCGTGCAGGAGCTTTTAGGACATTCCTCCGTGACTACCACGCAGATCTATACCCACGTTACCGCTGATTCCTTGCGGGAGGTGTGGCGGACAGCGCATCCGCGGGCGTAGCTTTCAGTACTTAAGTCAAAGTTAGAGGCTTGATATTTGCAAAGTCTCGGTAGTCATAAAGGGGAGCGGGTACGCTATAGTTACAACGTTGTAAGCAACCCTATGCCAAATGTCATGGTCCATGACTTGGCGTCAAGGAAGAAGGTTTGACTGTGAGCGAAGAGGGTCTCTTTTCAGCCTCTGATGTAGAGACGGGGCTAACTGGCCGCCCTGTCCGCGAGCTGCCGGAACCCGCCCCCTTGGAAAAACATGGGCCCGCCACCATCATCTCGATGTGTAACCAAAAGGGCGGCGTGGGCAAGACCACGTCCACCATCAATATGGGGGCCTGCCTCGCAGAGTATGGACGCAAGGTCCTACTGGTTGATTTGGACCCGCAAGGCGCCCTTTCGGCTGGGCTGGGATTAAACCATGACGACATCGAGGACTCGATTTATGACGTAATGCTGGATAGCCATACCTCTATCCACTCCGCCATTCACCACACCAGCGTGTCCGGCATGGATCTGGTTCCGGCGAATATTGACCTTTCCGCAGCAGAGATTCAGATGGTCAATGAAGTAGGCCGCGAGCATACCTTGGCGCGCGCCCTGCGTCCGGTGCGCCGGGATTATGACTTCATCATCATTGACTGCCAGCCTTCCTTGGGTCTGCTTACGGTCAACGCCCTAGCTTGTTCCCAGGGCGTCATCATCCCCATGGAATGCGAGTTCTTCTCGCTACGCGGGCTTGCCTTGCTCACGGACACGGTGGAAAAGGTCTCTGACCGCATCAACTTCGATCTGGAAGTCATGGGCATTCTGGTCACCATGTTTGATCGGCGCACCAAGCATGCCCGAGAGGTAATGTCCCGCGTGGTGGAATACTTTGGGGATCAAGTATTCGATACCGTCATTACCCGTACCGTGCGCTTCCCAGAAACCTCCGTGGCCGGCGAGCCCATCACCTCGTGGGCGCCCAATTCACAGGCCGCGCAGCAATACCGCGATCTGGCGAAGGAAGTCATCGAGCGCTCGACCGTCTAAGCTACCGTGACGCAACCAGAGATTACGGGATTCCGTATTGCCCTGCGGAATTTCGAGGGGCCATTTGATCTGCTTTTGCAGCTCATACAGGCCAAGAAGATGGATATCACGGATGTGGCCTTGTCTGAGGTGACCGATGAATTTATGGGGTACACGCGGCAGTTGGGCGAGAACGCGGATCTGGATGAAACGACTGATTTCTTGGTCGTGGCGGCAACGCTGTTGGATTTAAAGGCCGTACGGCTATTGCCGCGGGGCGAGGTCGATGATCTAGAGGACCTGGAGTTGCTGGAGTCGCGTGACCTGCTCTTTGCCCGGCTTTTGCAGTACAAGGCCTATAAACAGGCGGCGGATCAATTTGCCCGCTGGCAGCGAGAGGCGCAGCGCAGTTATCCGCGCGCGGTCAGCATCGAGGAGCAATTTGCAGAGCTTTTACCTCCCGTAACCCTGGGCCATACTCCAGCGAGCTTTGCGGAAATGGCGGCGGGCGTCTTTCGCCCCAAGCCGCCGGAAGAAGTGGCAACGGGCCATATTCATGGCGTCGCCGTCTCCGTGCCCGAGCAGGCTGGAAAGATCCTCGAAACGCTCAAACTCATGGGTGCCGGGCAGTGGACAAGTTTTTCCTCCCTTACCCGGGATTGCACCACAACCATGCATATCGTC
>NZ_JBEHFM010000034.1:0-12620 GCF_040225675.1 Corynebacterium sp. KPL2680 | reverse complement strand
CTGAAAAAGAAAAGCAAAAGGAACGCAGACAAACATAACCTGTCCCTGCACAGGGGCAGAGTTACGAATCCTGGGCTCCTTCAAGTGGAACTGCAAACAACGTAATGGGCAGGATCTATCAAGATAAATGGTGATATAACTTTGTACGGCGTGTCAGCCTTCCCAAAGCCTCAAGTTCAACTTAAACTTAAGCGCACAATAGACAGCTCACGCCGCAGGTAGCAGTCCGGAGGAGGGGAACCTTCGGAATGCGGCCGCGGTAAATTTTCAAGGACGTTTACCTATGCGCAAAAACACTTCCCCGGGCAAGGCCCGCAAGGGGCTCGCGGTAGCAGCCATGCCGACCGCCATTGCCGTTGGACTTGCCCTGCTGCCCAATGCCACCGCCCAAAGCTCTCTCGGTGACATGAGCTCTTCTCAGTCAGGCAACGGCAGCAGTCTGTCTGATCACTTTGCGCCCAAGGATCCGCCGGCCCGTACTCCAGTGGAGACCGAATATCCACAGGTGGAGGGCCTGCCGGATGGCGTAAAGATCAACCGTGTGGAGTACCTGTCCAACCGTCACCTGATGGTTTATATCCAGTCCGCAGCCATGCCGGATCACGAGCAGAAGGTGCAGATCCAGCTCGCGCGCGACTGGTATTCGCAGCCGGAGAAGAAGTTCCCAGAGGTATGGGCTCTTGATGGCCTGCGCGCCCGCGATGACGAGTCCGGCTGGACCATTGAGACCAATATCCTCAACCAGTACGCGGACCGCAACGTCAACCTCATTATGCCAGTGGGCGGCGAATCCTCCTTCTACTCCGACTGGCAGCAGCCGGATGCAGGCAAGAACTACAAGTGGGAGACCTTCCTGACCAAGGAATTGGTTCCCATCTTGGATAAGGAATACCGCTCCAACCAGAAGCGTGCGGTCACTGGGCTGTCCATGGGTGGTACCGCGGCGATCAACTTGGCGGAGCGCAACCCCCACCTGTTCGGTTTCGTGGGTTCGTTCTCTGGCTACCTGGATACGACCACCCGCGGCATGCCGCAGGCCATCATGGCCGCGCAGCGCGATGCCGGTGGATTCGATTCCCACAAGATGTGGGGCGAGCCGGGCTCGCAGAACTGGATCGACCACGATCCGAAGCTGGGCATCGAAAACCTCAAGGACATGCAGGTCTATGTCTCTGCCGGTAACGGCAAGGATGACTTTGGCAATGCCACCTCCGTGGCCAAGGGTCAGGCCAGCTTGGCCGGCATGGGGCTCGAGGTCATCTCCCGCATGTCCACCCAGACCTTCGTGGATTACGCGAAGCGCGCCAATGTGGAACCTGTGGTGAAATTCCGCCCCTCCGGCGTGCACAGCTGGGAATTCTGGCAATTTGAGATGCAGAATGCATGGCCGTACATTGCGGATGCCCTCAATATTGACAAGGCCGACCGCGGTGCGAACTGTCAGACCGAAGGCGAGATCGCCAAGGCCACCAAGGAAGGCCGCATCGGTTCCTGCCTGAATAACGAATATGACGTTGCTGATAAGGGCAAGGCACAAGACTTCGAAACTGGTACGGCGTACTGGTCCCCGGAGACCGGTGCGCATGCCCTGTACGGCCGCATTGGCGCCCGCTATGCGGAAATCGGTGGCCCTACCTCTTGGTTGGGCTTCCCGAAGTCCGATGAACTTAAGACGCCAGATGGCAAGGGACGCTACGTGCACTTCGAAAACGGTTCCATTTACTGGAGCCCAGAGACCGGCGCCTGGGAAATCACCGGCGACATGTTTAAGAAGTGGGGCGAGAAGGGCTATGAAGGCGGCGATCTGAAGTACCCGACCGGCCCGGTCAAGAAGGTGGGCGAAGGCTTTACCCAGGAATTCCAAAACGGCGTTTTGACCCGCAACCCGGACGGCAAGAACCAGGTGTCCTTTGGTGCCATTGGCAAAAAGTACAAGGATATGGGCGGTGTCGAATCCCCACTGGGCTTCCCCACGGACGGTGAGAAGAAGGTCAAGGATGGCAATGGCTTCTTCCAGGAATTTGAGCATGGCTCCATCTACTGGTCCCCAGAATCCGGTGCGCACTACATCTTGAAGGGTGCCATCATGGATGAATGGGGTAAGAAGGGCTGGGAACACGGCGAATTTGGCTGGCCCACCTCTGATTACTCCGAAATCGCAGCTGGTGGATTGAAGCAGGAGTTCCAGCACGGAACGATCAGTGAAGTCATGGGCCGCGTACAGGCTGAAAAGAAATAAGCATGCGTAAATTAGCCATCGTAGGAGCGGTCTTATGCCTCGGCTTGGCAGGGTGTGACTCTGCCACCGTGGATAGTGACTCCGGCAATGACACTTCGGTGGCGCCGCTGTCGCGTGAAAAGACCTCCGAAGAATCGACCACGAGCAGCAGCGGGTCTGCATCTAGCAGCGCTTCCTCCTCGGAGGAGCCCTCCGAGTCCAAGCACGATTCCAAGGGCTCCGCTGAGCCGCGGAACGGGTCTGGTTCCGCGAACTCCCCGGAGGACCGTGGTGCCCGCGAGATCTCTGAAATCCCGTCCGCGCAGCTGCCCAAGGAAGAGGCTGCGTATCTGGATTCGTTAAAGGATGCTGGCGTGAACGTCGATGGGGTAGAAGATCAGCTCCTCGGTGCAGGCCAGGGCGCTTGCGGCGATGATGAAATCACTATTCCCGCAGTGGCCGGGCAACTGATTGAGCAGCAACGCTCTGATAAGGACTTTGACGAGCTCACCAAGCTGCTTCAGAACAACGCACGTTCAGCCCTTTGCTAGCTTCCTTTGAGGTTTTCCGGGTACAACTAGTTCATGCGAAAAATCATTACCGTTGTTGCCGTCCTTGCCCTCCTCGTCGTCATCGGCGTGGGGGCGGTGCACTACCTCACGACCTCGGACTCGGCGGGGCCTAGCGCCCCCAAGGAGTCAGAGTCTGCAGCACCACCGGAGCAATCCCAGCCGGATTGGTGCCCGGCCGTGGAGTTTATTTCCGCGCCAGGTACCTGGGAATCCGCGGCCGACGATGATCCCCTCAACCCTTCTGCTAATCCACGCTCGTTCATGCTGTCTATTACGCAGCCGTTGCAGGAGGCTTACGGGGATAATGTAAAGGTGTGGACCCTTCCTTATACTGCGCAATTTAAAAATATCAATGCGCAGGAGGAAATGAGCTACACCGATTCCCGTGATGAGGGCACCGCGAAGATGAATGAGGAGCTGCGCGGCATGCACGATAGCTGCCCACAGACCAAGTTCATTTTGAGCGGTTTTTCCCAAGGCGCGGTCATTGCCGGCGATGTGGCCGATGACATCGGTGGTGGCGAAGGCGTAATCCCCGCAGAAAATATCGCGGGTGTGGCGTTGATTGCAGATGGACGGCGTGAAAACGGCGTGGGCCAAAACCCGGGCCACGAGCTGGGTGGAATCGGCGCCGAGATTGCCTTGGAACCCGTCTCTGGCCTCGTTCAGCCCATCGTGCCTGGAGCGACTATGCGCGGAGCGCGTCCGCACGGCTTTGGAGAGCTTGCGGATAGGACCTTCCAGATCTGTGCTCCCAATGACACCGTGTGTGATGCGCCCACCGGCGTGGGCAATGGTTTGGAACGCGCCAGGGATTTAATCGGGGCCAATGGAGTACACGCGCAGTACGCCGATAACGGCGGCGTGATTGAGGGGACTACTGCGAACCAGTGGGTTGTGGACTGGGCCCACCGTGTCATTGATGCCGTGTAATATGAGGCGCTATAACATCGATATTTTTTAAGACAAAAGCATTTACCAAAGGAGAATCGATGGATTTACAGCAACTCATGGGGAAGTTTTTTGACGCCGAGGGCAATATCGCCCTCCCCGCAGAACTCACCTTGGCAGGCTTGGCCGAGACCCTCTACCAGGCAGACGCGGATACTTCGCAGGTAGTAATGCGACAGTGGCTCTACGGTGAGGAGGACACCGCCCGTGAGCTCAGCCGCCAGGAAATCAATACCCGGATCAAAGTGGTGGCAGCGCGCCTGCAACAAGTTGCAGAACCGGGCACCCGCGTGGCCATTCTGGCAGGCAACTCCCCCGAATACCTCTTTGGTTTCTTAGGCGCGATGTATGCGGGAATGACCCCGATTCCGCTCTATGATCCGAATGAGCCGGGACACGCGGACCACCTCAAGGCGGTCTTTGCTGACTGCGAGCCCCCTATCGTGTTGACCAACCGTGTATCCGCCGCGGCGGTACGCACCTATTTCTCCACTGAGCGGGAGCGCCCGCGCGTCATTTCCATCAATGCGCTGCCTGATTCCTTGGCGGCGTCGTGGAAGCCGGTCGCTGGCGAGGGCGTGGATTCCACCGCCTTCTTGCAGTACACCTCTGGTTCCACGCGCACCCCTGCCGGCGTGGAGCTGAGCAACCGCGCGATTTTGGTGAATGTGCTGCAGATCTTCCGGGCTGTGAACCTGCAGTTCCCGCCGCGCGTGGTGTCGTGGCTGCCGATGCACCACGATATGGGCATCATCTTGGCGCTATTCACCACTATTCTGGGCATCGAATTGGACATGATGACCCCGCGCGACTTCATCCAGCATCCCAATCGGTGGGTGGAGCGCATCAGCCGCCAGCCGGGTGAAGAGAAGAATATCTATACCGCCGTGCCCAATTTCGCCTTGGAATTGGCCGCGCGCTACGGCAAGGACGCGGATTTCTCCAACGTTGATGGAATCCTCATTGGTTCTGAACCGGTGACGGAACCAGCGGTGCAGAAATTCCTAGATACCTTCAGCGTCGAGCGTTCCGTGCTGCGTCCCTCCTATGGTTTGGCGGAAGCAACCCTCATCGTCGCTACCGCACAGGATAAAAAGCGCCCCGTCATTTCCCATTTCAACCGCGAAAAATTGGCGGACGGGCACGCTGTTATTGAGGAAAAGTCAGCTGCAACGGTTGCCTTCGCCTCGAATGGCCAGGGCGTTTCGTTCCAGCACCTTGCCATCGTGGATCCTGAAACCAAGGCCGAGGTCCCAGAGGGCACCATCGGTGAAATCTGGGTGCATGGACAAAATATGGCAACTGGCTATCTCAACCGCCCAGAAGAAACCGCGGCTACCTTCCGCAATACCCTGGGCGAGCGCATTCAGGATGGCCTACCAGAGGATGACTGGTGGATGGCCACCGGCGATCTCGCTACCATCATCGAGGGCGAGCTGTATATCACCGGACGGCTTAAGGATCTCATTGTCATCGCCGGGCGCAATCACTACCCGCAGGATATTGAAGGCACCGTGCAGGACGCATCCGCGCACGTGCGCCCAGATTCCATCGCTGCGTTTGCCGTGGAGGGCGAAAACTCAGAATCCTTGGTGCTCTTGGTGGAGCGCGCCGATGACGCGGATCCGTCCGGCGACGCCGCCGCCAGCGACGCAATTCGCACGGCCGTGACAAAGAATCACGGCATTACCCCGAGCGATATCGTGTGGAAGGCGCCAGGGGAAATTAAGCGCACCTCCTCGCATAAGATTGCCCGCCGCGTGGCGAAAAAGGACTACCAAGCCTAAAGCCGGATTCGGACGTTAAGTTAACAAGGTGACAAAATAGAGCGATATAGGTATTTGTCGTTCTATTAACCCCACTAGGAAAGACGGTTTATGACCATCGAGCAACTTCGTGCATGGCTGCGTGACTGGGTATCCCAGGCCACGGGCGTAGCGGCCACAGAGATTTTAGATTCCACCCCACTGGAAAACTATGGTCTTTCTTCTCGGGATGCCGTAGTGCTGTCGGGCGAATTAGAAAATCTTTTAGGCACGCGGCTCGATGCGACGGTGGCGTATGAGTACCCCACGATTGAGCTTCTAGCCAATCGCTTGCTTAATGAGCCCGCGGGGCGGCACGACGATGCACCGCGCGTGCAGCGCACAGCTCGCGCCGCGCAGGGTTCTGATATTGCAGTGATCGGCTTGTCCGGACGTTTCCCAGGCGCTAAAGATGTGCCGGAATTTTGGACCATGCTCGCTGAATCGCGCGCGGGCACGGGGCCGCTGCCGGTGGGGCGGTGGTCTGAGTACAGCGCCGATCCCGTATTGAGTGAGAAGATCGCGCAGCACAATACCGATGGCGGTTATATCGATGATGTTGCCTCCTTTGATGCGGAGTTCTTCGGCCTATCGCCGCTAGAGGCCGCGAATATGGATCCGCAGCAGCGCATCCTGCTCGAGTTGGTATGGCACGCGTTGGAGAACGCGGGCCTTCCCGCCAATGAGCTGCGCGGCACGCACACGGGCGTGTACATGGGCTCGACCAATAATGATTACGGCATGCTGATTACCGCCGATCCCACGGAGATGCATCCTTATGCGCTCACGGGTAGTTCCTCGGCAATCGTTGCCAACCGCATTTCTTATGCCCTGGATTTCCGCGGCCCGTCCATCAATGTGGATACGGCCTGCTCGTCTTCCTTGGTTGCGGTCGATCATGCAATCAAGGATCTGCGCACCGGCGCCGCCGATGTAGCGCTGGCGGGTGGCGTGAATATCTTGGCTGCCCCGCACGCCTCCACCGCCTTTTCGGAATTGGGCGTTACTTCTCCTACCAGCGCCATTCATGCTTTTTCTGATGACGCCGATGGCATCGTGCGTGCCGATGCCGCCGGTGTTCTGGTGCTCAAGCGCCTGGAGGATGCGGAGGCCGATGGCGATGAAATCCTAGCCGTTCTTAAGGGCTCTGCCGTCAATTCCGATGGTCACTCGAATGGCCTGACCGCACCTAATCCAGAAGCGCAAGAAGACGTGTTGCGCCGTGCCTACGCGGACGCGGGCGTAGCACCCGAGGATGTGGATTATGTGGAGGCCCACGGAACGGGCACCATCTTGGGAGATCCCATCGAGGCTAGCGCGCTCGGTCGCGTGCTGGGTACTGGGCGTGGGATGGAATCGCCCGTCCTCTTGGGCTCTGCCAAGACCAATATCGGCCACTCTGAATCCGCTGCGGGTGTCGTGGGCCTCATCAAGGTCATCGAGGCCATGCGGCACGATATTATCCCGGCGAATATCAATTACTCCGGGCCCAATCGCTATATCGATTTCGTGGGCGAGCGCCTCGAGGTCGTTGAAGACCCGCGCGAGTGGCCGGAATACTCCGGGAAAAAGGTGGCCGGCGTATCGGGCTTTGGCTTTGGCGGCACGAATGCCCACGTCGTCTTGACGGATTACCAGGGCACCCCGCGCACCAGTGATCCGCAGTTGTCCACCGGAACGGTGGCGTTGCCGGTCTCTGGCCTCTTGCCGTCTCGCCGCGCGCGTGCGGCGGGCCTGCTCGCGGATTTCTTAGAGGCAGAGCAGCCAGACTTGGCAGATGTAGCGCGCACGGTCGCGCGCCGCAACCACTCGCGCTCGCGCGCCGTCGTCATGGCTAGCTCGACTGAAGAGGCCATTAAGCGCCTACGCCAGGTGGCTGAGGGCAAGGTGTCTGTTGGCATTGCGGCCGCGGATTCCCCGCAGGTGCAGGGGCCGGTCTTCGTATATTCAGGCTTTGGTTCCCAACACCGCAAGATGGCGAAGGACATGATCGCCCTCTCACCGCTGTTTAGTACGCGGCTGAAAGAACTCGATGCCATCGTGGATTTCGAGTCAGGCTGGTCCATCCTGGGCATCGTTGAAGACGATTCCCAAACTTATGACACGGAAACGGCGCAGGTTGCCATCACCGCCATCCAGATCGCGCTGACGGACCTACTGGCCTCCTTCGGCGTGCGTCCGGCGGGCGTTATGGGCATGTCCATGGGTGAAATCGCCGCGGCCTATGCCGCAGGTGGAATTTCCGCGCGGGATGCGATGATTATTGCCTGCCACCGCGCGCGCTTGATGGGCGAGGGAGAGGCATCGCTAAGCGATGCCGAGCAAGGAGCCATGGCCGTCGTCGAGCTATCCGCCGAAGACATTGCCGCCCTCGATGCATCCATCGAGCCAGCCGTCTATACCGGCCCCGGCATGACCACCGTGGGTGGTCCGCGCCAGGCGGTACTGGAGTTGGTGGAAAAACTCGACGATGAAGGGAAATTCGCCCGCGCCCTCAACGTGAAGGCCGCGGGGCATACCTCTGCCGTCGATCCGATTTTGGGCGAACTCGAAGCAGCCATCGCCGGCATGGAGGCCCGCCCGCTGCATACGACGCTCTTTTCCTCCGTGGATAAGGGCGAGGTCTACCGCCCCGGCACCACCGTCCACGATGAGGATTACTGGCTGCGCATGACCCGCTACCCGGTGTACCTGCAGGACGCTACGGAACAAGCATTTGCCGCAGGGCACACTCAGCTGGTGGAGATTTCGCCGAACCCAGTGGCGCTCATGGGGCTTATGTCTACGGCGTTTGCCGTGGGCAAGGCCGATGCGCAATTGCTGTATAGCTTAAAGCGCAAGGTGGACCCTACCGAGTCTTTGTTGGATTTGTTGAGCAAGCTCTACGTGACGGGAACCCTGGTGAATTTCGCCGCCGTAGTGGGCTCGGGCTCGCAGGCAGAAGCGCCGTACACGCAGTTCAACCGCCAGCGTTTTTGGACCAATGCGCGGCCTTCGGCCGGGGTCTCCGGCCTGCCCGGTAACCGCGTGAACTTGCCGGAGGGCAAGGTAGCCTTTTCCACCAACGCGGATCAGGCCCCGTCCACGCTGGCCATCGTGGAGGCTGCCGCAGAAGCGGTACAGCCTGGGGCACACATCGTGGCCGCGGAGGAACACCGCGATCTCCCGCCGTACGGGGAAATTACTACCGTCGTCACCACGTCCATTGGTGGAATGTCCATTGCCGTCTATAGCGTGCAGGACACGCGCACTGAGCTCTTGGCGGAAGGTTTTGCCTCCGGCCTGGATTTGGGCGCGGGCGCGATCCCTGGGGTGGCGGCGGTGCCAGAGGGCAACGCCGGCACGGAGACGGCTGCCGAGGAGGAGGATGTGGATGCCGTGCGCTGGGATCCACGGCAAGAGACCGTCGAGGACCGCCTGGCGCTTATCGTGTCCGAATCCATGGGCTATGACGTCTCGGATCTCCCGCGCGAGCTGCCGCTGATTGACCTGGGCCTCGATTCCTTGATGGGCATGCGCATTAAAAACCGCGTGGAAAATGACTTCCAGATTCCACCGCTGCAGGTGCAGGCGCTTCGCGATGCCTCCTTGGCAGACGTCATCACCATGGTTGAGGAGGCCGTTGCTGGCGGTCGCTTAGATAACAGTGACGCTAGCGCCGACGCTGCACCGGCGGCTACAGAGTCCGCGCCCGCAGCAGACGAGACTGCGGAGGCCTCAGAGCAGGGCGTGGGCATTGCCCCGCGCGATGCCTCTGAACGCATGGTCTTCGGCACGTGGGCAAGCATTACCGGCAAGGCCCCGGCGGGCGTGACCTCGCCGCTTCCGGAAATCTCCGAGGAAGTGGCAGCACAGATTGCCGAGCGTTTGCGCGAGCGCGCCCACATCGATGTCACCGCGCAGCAGGTCCTCGACGCCGAAGCACTGGAAACCTTGTCTGACCTGGTCCGTGAGGGCCTCGAGACCGAGGTGGAAGGCAATATCCGCGTCCTGCGTGAGGCCGATGGGCCCGCCGTGTTCATGTTCCACCCGGCCGGTGGAACCACGGTTGTCTACCAACCGCTGACTCGCAGGCTGCCAGCGGATGTCGCCGTCTACGGCGTGGAAAGGATTGAGGGCTCCTTAGAAGAGCGAGCCGCCGCTTATATCGAGGACATCGTTCGCTATGCGCGCGGCCGCAAGGTCGTCCTCGGCGGTTGGTCCTTTGGCGGCGCTTTGGCCTACGAGGTGGCCTACCAGCTGGCAGAGCGCAGCAAGCGTGGGGAGGAGAGCGCAGAGGTCGCCTTCATTTCCTTGCTCGATACCACGCAGCCGTCCCACCCGGCACCGGATACGCTGGAGGAAACCCGTGCCCGGTGGGAGCGTTACGCCGCCTTTGCCAAGAAGACCTACGGCCTGGACTTTGAGCCGCCGTACGAGATGCTGGACACCATGGGCGAGGACGCTCTGATGACCATGCTGGCGGAATTCTTGGCCACGACGGATGCCTCCGAACACGGCCTTTCCGCCGGCGTCTTGGAGCACCAGCGCGCGTCCTTTGTGGATAACCAGATTTTGGCCAAGATCGATTTCCACCGCTGGGCCGATGTCAGCGTTCCCGTGCTGCTTTTCCGCTCCGAGCGGATGCATGACGGTGCGATCGAGCTAGAGCCGCGCTACGCTGAGGTTGATCCGGATGGCGGCTGGGGCGTTATCGTTAAGGATCTAGATATTGTGCAGCTGCCCGGTGATCACTTGGCAGTGCCGGACGAGCCAGCCATTGGCACCGTGGGCAAGCATATGAACGATTGGATCGAGGAGAAGATACGTGGCGGCCAAGCAAACAACCGCTGAGAAACTCGCTGACTTGCGCAAGCGCCTAGATGAGGCGCAAGATCCAGGCAGTGAGCGTTCCCGCACACGCCGCGACGAGGCAGGCCGTACCACTCCTCGCCAGCGCATCAACGAGCTCTTGGATGAAGGTTCCTTTGTCGAAACTGGTTCCTTGGGCAAGACTCCGGGTGACCCGGAGGCCATCTATTCCGATGGCGTGGTCACAGGCTATGGCCGCGTATCCGGCCGGCCCGTATGCATCTATGCTCACGATAAGACGGTCTACGGCGGTTCCGTGGGTGTCACCTTTGGCAAGAAGGTCACCGAGATCATGGATATGGCCATCAAGATTGGCTGCCCGGTCATCGGCATCCAAGATTCCGGTGGCGCTCGCATCCAAGATGCGGTGACCTCGCTGGCCATGTACTCCGAAATTGCCCGCCGCCAGCTGCCGCTATCTGGCCGCAGCCCGCAGATTTCCATCATGATGGGTAAATCCGCCGGCGGTGCGGTCTACGCGCCGGTGACCACAGACTTTGTCATCGCGGTGGATGAGGAAGCGGAAATGTATGTCACCGGTCCCAACGTCATCCGTGAGGTTACCGGTGAAGACGTCACCTCCGCTGAGCTCGGCGGCGCCCGCCAGCAGGAGCTGAACGGCAACGTTTCCGCCGTGGTGGATTCTGAGGAAGACGCCTTTGACATGGTGCGCGATATTTTAGATCACCTGCCGCTGACCTGCTTTGATGAATCGCCGACTTTCCCCGCGCCTTCTGATGCCGAAATCACCGAAGACGAGGATCTAAATTCCTTCATGCCGGATGACACCAATGCCGGTTACGACATGATGGACCTGCTCACCCAGCTTGGCGATGACGATGAGATCATCGAAATCCAGGAAAACTTCGCGCCGAATATGATCACCGCCTTTGGCCGCATCGACGGCAAGACGGTGGGTTTTGTGGCCAATAACCCCATGCACTTGGCCGGGTGCATTGATGCCGATGCCGCCGATAAGGGCGCGCGCTTTATCCGCATCTGCGATGCCTACAATGTTCCGCTCGTCTTCGTAGTCGATACGCCGGGCTACCTGCCGGGTGTGGAACAGGAGAAGGTGGGCCTGATTCACCGCGGTGCGAAGTTCGCCTTCGCGGTCGTGGAAGCGACCGTGCCAAAGGTCTCGCTCATCGTGCGCAAGGCCTACGGCGGCGCCTATGCCGTCATGGGGTCGAAGAACTTGAGCGGCGATATTAACTTGGCGTGGCCTACCGCGCAGATCGCCGTCATGGGTGCTGCCGCCGCCGTGGTCATGATTGCGGGAAAGCAGCTTGAGGCCGCCGAGACCCCAGAGCAGCGCGAGATGACCAAGAAGATGTTCATGGACTTCTACGATGAGACCATGACAGCACCCTACGTGGCAGCGGAACGCGGCTACCTCGATGCCATGATTCAGCCAAATCAATCGCGCATTGCCCTGCGCCAGGCGCTGCGGCAATTGGCCACGAAGTCGGCCCATGACCTGCCCAAAAAACACAATATTGCGCCGATGTAACGCGGTTGCATGCCGTCGCGATACCTAAATAAGAGTTTCGTGACAGTTGAAGGAGAATACCTTGTTTGCTTTGTCCAGCGCATTTGACCTGATCGGTGAAATCATCGGCTACGCTTACTGGGCGTACAACCAGTTCGCAGCTGGCCTGCCCATCAACGTGCCGTTCTAAGTTAAGAACTTTTCACACGGATTTAAGGCTCCGAGGCTTTTTAGCCGCGGAGCCTTTTCATGGCCTGGGTTCACTTGAGTTCAGAGGGTCGTTGCAACACTTTTCCTTAGGAGGGTGTTGTTGTGTCTGGGGTTGTTGGCCCTTTTTATTCGTTGTCTGAATCGGATCGTCGTGGCTTGGTTGCCATGGTTGGCAGTGGGCGTAGCGTTCGTTCTGCGGCTGGTGAGCTTGGCTGTCATTACAGGCATGCTCTGAATTTTTGCCATGCCTACGGATTGCCGGTCGTGCATAAAGCCAAACGAGTTGATCGCCGCGGGAGCCAGGCTTTCCAGCTTGTAGATCTCGTCCAAGGCGGATGTTCGGTACGCCAGGCCGCCAAAAGGTGTGGGATGCATCTTACCGCCGCGTATGCCGTCGCTATGGACGCTGGGTGCCATATCCGGTTAAGTCGGTATGTCCGGAAAGTCTGAGGTTACCCTCGTTTAGTGGACACCCTATTAGTACGGATCTTGTGTCCGTAGGAGAGGATGTTCATTGTGAG
>NZ_JBEHFM010000033.1:0-13638 GCF_040225675.1 Corynebacterium sp. KPL2680 | reverse complement strand
AAACCGGCACCCCAGAACAAAAACGACTGAGATGCCGGTTTGTCAACGATGTCGCGACTGACCTGTCAAGCATGTCGGGACTCATGACATTGTGCGCCCGGAGGGATTCGAACCCCCAACCTTCTGATCCGTAGTCAGATGCTCTATCCGTTGAGCTACGGGCGCAGTCCGTTGTGAAGCAGTGCGTATGCTCTGCTGTGCAACGAGGATTTACTATACCCACGGACCCGGAAACTAACAAATCGCCTGTACAGAGCCGTGTTCGGCGGGATGGCCAGGAGTGTACTGTTCACCCGCCGTTCACGCTTTAGCTCGGTGCGAAGGACGAGGAGACTATACGAGGGCGGAGGCTTCGGCATCGGAAAGCAGGGCGTCTTGAAAGGCCTGCAAGGTGGATTCGTGATCGAAGTCGACACCGATGAGTACGAGCTCCGTGCCGGGGGTTACGCCATTGGCGGCCCATAAAGAGGCGGGCATGATCTGCAGGTTGGGCCCGGCCTGCTGCCACGCGTGGGCCACGCGCAGGTCGGTATCGATCCAACAGTATCCCTTGGACCGCACGAGGCCCGTGCTTGCCCGGAGGGCTGCGATGAGGCGCTCGCGATTAAACGGACGATCGGCACGAAAGACGACTGAGGAGATGCCGTATTCCTCGGTTTCTGGAGTGTGTGGGTTCGCAAGCTCTTCGGCGTAGCCGTGATAGGCGGCTGCGGTTGCGGCATTGAACAAATGCGCATCGAGAACTAGCCCCGGTTCGATTACCCCGTGGGTCACCGGCACCACGCGAGCCCGCGGATTCATGGCGCGGACTGCGGCGATGACGCGCTCGGTTTCGGCAGCATCGACAAGATCGGTTTTGGTAATGAGGATAAGGTCGGCGAATTCGACTTGATCCACTAAGAGATCGGAAATGGTGCGGTCATCTTGGGGCGTAGCCTCGATGCTTTCGGAGACGAGGCTGCGGCCGCGGCGCAATTGGTTTAAGAAGGCAGAGGCATCGACGAGGGAGACCATGGTGTCGATAGGGGCGGCATCGGCAAGCGTGGTGCCATCGGCAAATTCCCACTCAAAGGTGGCAGCCACGGGCATGGGTTCGGAAATGCCGGTGGATTCGATGACAATCTGATCAAAGCGGCCGGAGCGCGCCAGCTTGCCCACGGACTCGATGAGGTCTTCGCGCAAGGTGCAGCAAATGCAGCCATTCGACAGTTCCACGAAGCGATCCTCGCCGCGCTCCAGATGGCCTTCGCCAGCGACGAGGGCGGCATCGATATTGACCTCAGAAAAATCGTTGACGATGACCGCCAGCTTGCGCCCCTCCCGGTTTGCGAGCAGGTGGTTAAGTAGCGTGGTCTTTCCGCTGCCTAAAAATCCGGACAGCACGGTAACAGGTGTAGCCATCCTTTAATGGTAACGTGTTTCATTAAAGGATGGCCATTGAGGGGTTTAGCACCTAGACGGTCAGCCCGAAGATCGGTACCGCCAGCAGGAAGACGGTAAGAGTGATGAGGAAGATACCGATGACGTTGAGGCCAACGCCGCCCTTGATCATCTCGCCAATCTTGACGTAGCCGGAACCGTAAGCAATGGCGTTCGGCGGAGTTGCCACCGGAAGCATGAAGGCACAGGTTGCGGCCAAGGCGACTGGGATGGTGAGCAGTAGGACGTTGATATCGCCTTCGGTGGTCAGGCCCACGCCCACGGCGACGCCGCCCATGATGGGGATGAAGGTCGCCGCGGTGGCGGTATTGGAGGTGATCTCCGTCAGGAAGAGGACCAGGGCGGCCACGGCTGCGACGATGAGCACGATGGGCAGGGAGCTGAGCCCCTTGGCCATCTCACCAATCCACAGGGACAAACCGGAAGAGTTGAAGGCCGAGGACAAGGAGAGGCCACCGCCGAAGAGGAGGAGGACGTCCCACGGCATTTCATTGGCGGTCTTCCAATCCAGCAGGCGGATGCGGCGCTCCGAATCGGCCGGCAAGATGAACAAGAGAATACCTGCGGCGATGCCGACGATGGCATCGTCATAGTTATCAAAATCGCCAAGGACGATGGGCAGGGATACCCAGGCCAGGGCGGCCAGGACGAAGATGATGCCGGTCATGATCTGCGGGCGGGTCCATGGGCCCAGGGCCTTGATTTCATCGTTGATGAGCTCGCGGCCGCCGGGAATTTCGGTCATTTCCGGTTTGAAGATGGTAATCAACAGCACCCATGCGATGAGCAGGAAGGTTAGCGCCAGCGGCACGCCGACGGCCATCCAGCGGCCAAATCCGAGGGTAACGTCCCAGGTATCGGCCATGTACGCATTCAAGAAGGCGTTGGGCGGGGTACCAATCAGGGTACCCAGCGAACCGATGGAGGCGGAGTACGCGATGCCCAGCATGAGGGCGGTGGCGAATTTCTTCTGCTTATCCCAACCGCCAACAGTCTCTGCGGTAAGTGCCAGCACGGAAGTACCAATCGGCAGCATGACCACGGCCGTTGCGGTATTCGATACCCACATGGACAAAAAGCCGGTGGCCAGCATGAAGCCCAAAATGAGGCGGCGCGGCGAGGTACCGATGAGCTTTACCACATAAAGTGCAAGGCGGCGGTGCAGGTTCCAGCGCTGCAGCGAGAGCGCGATAAGGAAGCCACCCATGAACAAGAAAATGGTGGCAGAGGCATACGGTGCGCCGACTTCCTTAATGGTGCCCACGCTTGCGAGCGGGAAGATGACCAGCGGAATCAGCGCGGTGGCCGCCAGCGGGATGGCTTCAGTCATCCACCACACACCCATGAGGATGGTCACCGCCGCAACGGTGCGGATGGCGCTTAGCGTGTAATCGGCCTCCTCATCCACACCGGTGGACTGCTGGACAGTCTCGATGGCATTTGAAGGGAAGATGAAAAATACAAGGATGGCTAGGGCGAGGCCGATGAAAAGGCCAATGAACTGGCGGCGCCATTCATTGCGCGGGGCACCGGGATCCTCAGCGCCCTCTGATTGGGCGGTAGATTCGTGAGTATGCGGGGTGGTCATGCCGCGAACTCCTTCGCTAGAGAGACTTTTAGCAGGGCGGGGGTGTGAAAGCTCTGTCAATTACCAGCAATCGAGCCGGATCCTTGGTGCATCCCGAACATCATTCAGTCCGTGCAGAGCATGCTAAGACCCTACAAAACATTTGCATCAGAAACCACAAACTTTACTGAATTCACCCCCACCACTTTCAAAATTCACACACCGCAGCTACTCAAAATGTGAAATCTTCCCCACCGATCTGCCACCCCCGCCCGGCGGATCAGGCTCCATGGGTAAGGAGCCCCTATAAGCCGAGCACCGACTTGGCGATGAGGAAATAGATGATAAGGCCCGTGGCATCGCAGAACGTGGAGATAAACGGATTGGAAAATACGGCAGGGTCCGCGCCAATGGTCTTTGCAACGATGGGCATCAGCCCGCCCACCGTGGCGGATATGGAACAGATTAGAAACAGCGTCGAGCCAATGACTAGGCCAATATCCACGCCGTAGACCACCGTTGCCAGGCCAAGTCCGGCCAAGCCCAATACGGCGCCAAGCAGCATGCCCACGCGGAGCTCGCGCCAGAGGACGGCGAGGAGGTCGCGCCCGCGGACATCGCCAAGCGCCAGCGCACGGGTCACCGTCGTTGCCGCCTGATTTCCCGTATTACCGCCGGTACCGGTCAGCAGCGGGATAAACAGGGATAGCACCACGGCCTGCGCCAAGGTGTCCTCGAAGGCGTCTAGGACCCGCACGGTGAGCAGCGCGGACACCGCCAGCACCAGCAGCCACACGATGCGGGACTTCACCAGTTTCAATAGCGGCGTGGACAGGTAGGGCTGCTGCAGGGCCTCGGTACCACCGGCGCGCGCGGAGTCCTCGCTATCCTCTGCCTCGACGATGTCAATGGCATCGTCCCAGGTCAAAAGGCCTACCAGGCGGTCTGAATCATCCACGATGGGCAATGCCAAAATATCGAGCGGCAAGAACCACCTGGCGGTGGCTTCCGCATCATCATTGGCATTGGCGTAGATGGGGCTTTGCATGATGTCCCCAATCGTGGTGCCGGCCTCCGCGGTAAAAATCTCCCGCAGCGTCACCACACCCACCAAGCGGCGGTCCGCGCGGGTAATGGGCACCGCATAAATGGTTTCTAGCTCATCGGCCTTCGCGCGCAGGGTCCGCAGCGCTTCCTCCACGCTCATTTCTGGATGGATGCCGGGGACCTCGGGCGACATGCGGCGGCCCACAGAGCCCTTGGTGTAGCCCAGGACAACCCCGGTGACATCCCGCTTCGATTTGGTAAGCGAGCGCAGCAGCCGATCCGCAATCTCCGCCGGCAGCTCATCCAAAAGGGCCACGCGGTCTTCCGGCTCGAGTTCATCGAAGAACTCATAGACATCAGCATTGCCCAGCTCATCGATGATATCGGCCTGGTGCTTGGCGTCCAGGGCATCAAATACCACGATGGATTTACGCCGCGGCAATAAGCGCAGGGCCAGCGCGGCGCGGATGGCATTTTGCCGCTCGACGATGGCGATGAGCTCCTGCAGCGGCACCTCATCAAGCAGCGCCTGCAAGCGGGGCGCTTTTTGCGGGTCAATGGCAGAATCCTGCTTCAACCATGCCTCGACCGTATCGCTGGCCTGCTCAGTAGTATCCGCCATCGCCGTCACCTTGCCCTTCTCGCCCCTCATACTGCGGCGCCGGTGGCCACAGTAATTGATATAGCCTCACATAGATTACGCGTATCCCCCATCAGCACACAGCACTGCGGCGGAAAACTTTGTCTTTAGGCAAAAACACCCCACAAAGCAAAGGCTGCGAGCAGGGAGACCAGCCCCGCACCACCGGCCAGGACGGCGGCGCCGGGGAGGTGGCGGTGGGTGCGCAAGGAGGCATCGACAAGCGATGCCCGCTTCCGCACCGCCACGATCAACACCAGTACGCCCGCCGCGAGCACCAGCAACGGAAGAAACACGCTGACGCTGACCACCCGCATAACCCCCAGGAGGATTACCGCCAGCGCGAGGATGGTGCGCTGCCACGATAGGCGGGTGCGCTCGGGCTGCAAGCCGGGGTCAAAGAGTTCCCCATGTGGCTGCGGGCTAGACAAGTAACTCTCCTACCAGCAGCACAGCCGCGATAACGACGATGGTGCCTACCAGCACCGGGATGGCGATGCTAAAGGGCAACGGACGCTGCTGCCGCAAGGCGCGCTCGGCCCGCTTCCATTGCACCCACGCGACCACCGGCAGCACAATCGCCACCACCAGCATGAATGCGGAGACCACGGTGCGCAGGGTCGCCGGCAGCGGCACATCGAAAGCCTCCAAGGCCACTCCCCCGGCAATCAGCGCGAGCGAGGTGCGAATCCATGCGAGGAAGGTGCGCTCATTCGCCAGCGTAAAACGCGGATCAGGGTCACTTCCTACCCCAAATACCGAGCGGGGAAACCTCGAATCGCTCATGTCTTCCTACCTTATATTCAGTGCGCGGCCTTAGCGCGATAAGCCCGCGCCCCTACCCGCCGGCCGCGGCCGCCTCGTTATGATCGGGGCCATGATTGAAGTCGCAGCCATCGTTTTCCGCAATTCCTTTGGCCATGTGCTTGGCGTACGCAAGGCCACATCCACAAAGTTCCAGCTGCCAGGCGGCAAACTAGAAGAAGGCGAAAGCCCAGTCCAGGCCGCTGCGCGTGAGGCGAAAGAAGAAATCGGCGTGCAGGTACGCCTTCCTGAACTTACCGAGCTCGGCACCTTCACTGCCCCCGCCGCCAATGAGCCGGGCCAGACCGTCCGCGGGCATATCTTTACCTACCCGCGCCCCGTCATCGCCCACGCCGCGGCCGAAATCGCCGAAACCGCCTGGATCGATCCCGCCGACCCGCAGTGCGAGCTCGCTGACTTACTGCGCAACGAGGTTTTTCCGGCGCTTTAAAGTGGTCAAGCCCTCGCATCGGCAAAGGAAACCACATCTACTCCCCGCCACCTGCGCCAGGGCAGAATCGTGAACCAGCGATAACGTAAAAGTCACCTTGGGGCTCAACGGGGTGCGGTGTACTACTTATTTAGACTGACGCCCTGCATTCTCCGCCCACACGCGCACTCCCACAGAAGCAGCAGTCAAAACAACAATGAAGATGGTTACTAAGCCGATGCCTATTACATCAGTCAGCCACAAAATAAATACCACCAAAGAGGCGACTGCTAAAGCGAGCAAAACTCCGATTTTCATTTTCTTCGCTTTATCCATAACTCCATTATCCACGATTGGAGTTTCTCCTTTTTAAAGAAACCTCCCTGATCTCCAAAAGTGCCCGCGGAGAACTGCATTTCCACTTCATACCTGCAGCGGAAAGTACTCGTACCCCCGCTTGCAGAATAGGGGCATGACTCTTGTTTGGTGGCCACCACTTTTTGTCGTTTCAGCCTGTCGCTTAAGCCGGTCGTTTAAGCTGACAAATTGACAAAATCCCGAGCGCAATTGCCCGGGATTTGTGTGGCGGAGATGAGAGGATTCGAACCTCCGGACCCCAGAAGGGTCAACTCCTTAGCAGGGAGCCCCATTCGGCCGCTCTGGCACATCTCCAAGTTCAGAAAGAACCGTAAAAGACAATACCTGCCGCATGCGCCACGGCCAAACTAACCCCCTGGTTTTGTCCCCGGTTTTCTTCCACGCGCGCAGGAGAGACGACCTAGAGTGGTAGCCATGATTCGCTCCGACTTACTCGCCATCCCCGGCTACGTGCCCGGCGCGCGCCACGATGATGCCCTCAAGCTCTCTTCTAATGAGGCCACGCAGCCACCGCTGCCTGAGGCCGCGGAGGCTATGGCCCGCGCCGCTGCCGAGGCCAATCGCTACCCAGATATCGCGGCCACCGAGTTGCGTGAGGATCTGGCCGAGCACTTAGGCGTGAATTTTGACCAGGTTGCGGTGGGCACGGGTTCTTCCGCGCTGTGCCAGCAATTGGTGCAGATCACCACCACACCCGGTGAAGAAGTGATCTTCCCGTGGCGTTCCTTTGAGGCTTATCCCATCTTTGCCCAGGTGGTGGGTGCACGCCCCATTCCGGTTCCGCTCGATGCGGACCAACGCGTGGATTTGGCCGCGATGGCGGAGAAGATTACCGCGGATACGCGCCTAATTTTCGTCTGCAATCCGAATAATCCTTCCGGCACCACCGTAACCAAAGCGGAGTTCGCCGAATTTATGGACGCGGTGCCAAGCGATGTCCTCGTTGCCCTCGATGAGGCCTATATCGAATACAACCGGAACGCCGATACCCCGCTGGGCACCGAGCTTTTTGGCACTTATCCCAACGTGGTTTTCCTGCGGACCTTTTCCAAGGCCTATGGTTTGGCCGGCGTGCGCGTGGGCTATGCCTATGGCCCAGAAGACGTCATCGCGGCGCTGAATAAGGTAGCGATTCCCTTTTCCATCAATGCCGTGGCCCAGGTAGGCGCCCGTGCCGCGCTCGCAGCGCAGGATTCGCTGCGCGAGCGCACCGAAGAGACCGGTGGCCAGCGTCAGCGCGTGGAAAAGGAACTGGCAGAATGGGGCGTTCCCCACTCGGAGGCCAACCACGTATGGCTGCCAGCAGCGAATATTGAAAAGCTGGGAACGCCGCAGGAATTAGCCGCGCGCCTTGCCGCACACGGCGTGCTCGTCCGCGCCTTTAGCGAAGGCATACGCATTACCATTACAACCGAGGAAGAAACTAACACCCTGCTGCAGGCATGGAACGATACCGTAGGAGGCTAAATGCGCTCGTTGACCAATTTTGCCCTCAACGTGGTCGCCATCGCGATTGCGCTCTGGGTCGTAGTGGGCATTATTCCCGGGATTTATATCACCCCGGATAAGCTGGGCAATTTCATTGCCGTGTCCATTGTTTTCATCATCATTAACGCGGTGGTCATGCCCGTGCTGCGTTTTATCGGCGCCCCACTGACCTGCCTCACCCTCGGGCTATTCGCGCTCGTCATCAACGGCGCCGCCCTGCTGATCGTGGAGTGGACGCTTAATACCTTTGACCTAGGAATTGGCCACCTCGTGGTCAATTCCTGGGGCTCTGCAATCTTCGGCGCCATCGTCTTGTCCCTGGTCAGCAGCCTGGTCAATTTCTTTACCAGCCCCCTGCGCAAGCCGGTCTAAGGCACCGGCTGGTCTAAAGGCACGGGTTATCCCCCAGCGAAGGGAGGCAGCACGTCAACGCGGGTCACGCCCATCAGCGGCGAATCCGCTTGGGTGTTCCCGGCGCCATCGATAAGAAAGTTGCAGCGCCCCAGCACCTCTTTCATGCTCATGCCGGCTTCGGTGGTGCCGGTGTGGTCCTTGCCCAGCTGTTCTATGAGCTGGCCCAAGGTGGTGGGCGCTTTTACCTGCTCCGAAGCTACGCCAGCCGCGGCACGGGCGGCGGCGAAATAGTGAACGGTCAACATGCTTCCTACTATGCCCGCAGGCTTCGAACGTGTCGAACTCGCGGGTAAACTTGGCTCTATGCGCACTCCCGAAACCTACGCACACGAGGTCGCGGCAGCCCTCGGCCCGCGCGAAGCCATCTCCCAGCCCCTAGGGCAGGCACAGGAGATGGTCCTTGCCGCCGATGTCTATACCGCCTTCCCCTCGCCGCGCTTTAGCAATTCCCAGATGGATGGCTACGCGCTGCCCGCTACCGCAGCCGGCTCGTACGAGGTGGGCCCCACCATCGCCGCAGGCGCGGATCCCGCCGAGCTGCTGGATGGCCCCTTGCGCGCTGCCTGCCCCATCATGACTGGAGCTAAGGTCCCAGAGGGAACGGCAGCTATCGTGCCGATTGAAAAGTGCCAGCCGCAGGAGTTCCTCCAGCCGGGCGAGACCATTACCGTTCCCGCCACTGAGGAGGGCCAATTCATCCGCGGGACGGGTACGGATCTTGAGCAGGGCGCTCTCCTGGCCGCCAAGGGCGAGAAGCTCACCCCGGTGCGCCTGGCCGCGCTGGCCTCCCAGGGCATTGAGGAGGTCAGCGTTTATCGTCCCGCCCGCATCCTCGTGTGCACCGGCGGCGCGGAAATTGGTACGGGTATAGCTGCTATTCCCGATGCCAATGCACCGCTCATTTCCGCTATGGCCCAACGTGCCGGCATCGAAGTCGCCGGTTATGTCACCACCGATGATGATCCAGAGGTACTCACCGGCGCGCTGGAGGAGGCCACGCAGCTCCACCGCCCCGATGCGATCGTCACCTCCGGCGGCATTTCCGCGGGCAAATACGAGGTCATCCGGCAGGTGCTCACCGGCTGGTTTGGCCACGTGGATCAGCAGCCCGGCGGGCCGCAGGGCATCGCCAGTTTCCACGGCACCCCGGTCATCTGCTTGCCCGGCAATCCGATTTCCACCATGGTGAGCTTCCGCCTCTTTGTTGCCCCTACCCTGGGCTGGGCGCCCGCGGCATATCGCGTGCCAATCGCGCACGCCATCGAGGGGCTGCCCCACAAGGATCAATTCCGCCGCGGGTACGCCGATGCGCAGGCCCACGTTACCGGCGGCGCTAGCTCCCACCTGTTAGCCCAGGCCGTCGATGCCACCCACCTCATCCGCATTCCTGCCGGTAAGAGTCTCAGCGCAGGAGAAGAAGTAAAGGTCTATCCCCTATGAGTTCTGCTCGCACCGCCATTGTTTTAGTCGCCTCCACCCGCGCCGCCGCCGGGGTCTACGAGGATCGTTCGGGCCCCATCGCGGTAGATTTCTTGCGCCGCAAGGGCTTCGACTGTCCCGCTGCCCGCGTGGTGCCTGATGCCGATATCGCCGCAGCGGTGGACCAGGCCTTCGCCGAAAAGCCCGCGGTCATCCTCACCTCCGGCGGGACTGGCCTGACCCCGGATGATCTCACCGTTGATGCCGTCCAACCCCACCTCACGCGCGAGCTTCCCGGCATCGCCATGGCCTTTTGGAATAAGGGCCTGGAGACTATCCCCACCGCGGTGGCCTCGCGCGCGGTCGCAGGCGTCAATGACACCACCTTCGCCATGACCTTGCCCGGTTCTACCGGCGGGGTCAAAGATGGTTGCGCCGTGCTAGAGGATTTAATCGTCCACATCGTCGATATGTTAGAAGGAAAACATGAGCACTGATCCTTCTTATGTCGCCGCGCAGACTGGGCTTACTGTCGGCGCTATGCTGACCGAGCAACCCCTCGAGCCCCTCCTTGCCACCGCCAAAACTGAGGTCATCACCCCAGCCATGGGCGCGGTGGTCACGTTCGAGGGCATCGTGCGCGATCACGATGGCGGCCGGCCCGATGTCACTCAGCTGTCTTACTCCGCACACCCCAGCGCCCCAGAAAAGCTGCGCGAGATTGTCGATGAAGTGGCAGGCCAACACCCCGTGCGCTTGTGGTCGGCCCACCGCACCGGCGATCTACAGGTAGGCGATCTGGCCTTTACCGTCGTCGCCGCCTCTGCCCACCGCGGCGATGCCTTCCGCGCCGGGGAGGCCTGCGCCGATCGCGTCAAAGCTGAGGTGCCCATTTGGAAAGAACAAAGCCACGGCGATGGCTCCGTCAACTGGGTGGGCCTCGAATGAGCATCCGCTATGCCCGTCAGGAGGCACTGTGGGGTGATAAGGGCCAGCAGAAATTGGCCGACTCCCACGTCGCGGTCATCGGCGCGGGCGGGCTTGGCTCACCGGCGCTGCTCTACCTTGCAGGGGCCGGGGTAGGCCGCATCTCGCTTTTCGATGACGACCTCGTCTCCCCCTCCAACCTCCACCGGCAGGTCATTCACACCACCGCCGCCATTGGCACCGCAAAGACTGGGTCAGCCGCAGCGGCGGTGCGGGCCCTCAACCCTGAGGTGGAGCTCATCTGCCACGGCCGCCTGGAATCCGCCACCGCCCTCGAGCAGCTGCGCGGCTGCGACGTGATCCTCGATGGAACGGATAATTTCGACGCCCGTTACCTGTGCTCATGGGCCGCCCACAGCCTAGG
The DNA here is from genome assembly GCF_040225675.1 of Corynebacterium sp. KPL2680. NCBI lineage: Bacteria > Bacillati > Actinomycetota > Actinomycetes > Mycobacteriales > Corynebacteriaceae > Corynebacterium > Corynebacterium sp. KPL2680. The sequence goes on along the minus strand of NZ_JBEHFM010000033.1, from coordinate 2,660 downwards.
CATTCCTCATATTTGGGCTTCTATCCTGGGCTTTGATGCGCAAATGAGCGTCTTTTGGTCCGGCAAGGGCCCTGTGTACGAGGATGTCTTCCCCACCGCCCCGGCTCCGGGCGAGGTTCCGTCGTGTTCCCAAGCCGGCGTTCTGGGCCCCATCGTCGGCACGGTGGGATCCGCGATGGCCTTGGAGGCTTTGAAGATCATTACCGGCGTCGGCACCCCACTTATTGGCACGCTCGGCTACTTTGAGGCGCTATCTGGGACCTGGGAGTATATCCCCATCCGCCCCACCGGCGCACAGCCTACCCAGCCAGCCGATGCCCCCGAGGTCCGCGAGATCCCCGCGCACGCCCCGCTTATCGATGTCCGCACCGACGCCGAACGCGCCCGCGCCACCATTCCTCATTCAACGCATCTGCCCCTCGACCGCATCCTCGCCGGCGAGAACCCGGACATCGGCCAGCGCGATGCCGCCGTTATCTACTGCGCCAGCGGCATCCGCTCCGCGCAAGCCGTCCACGCGCTGCGCGGCCGCGGCTACAAGCAAGTTGTTTCCCTGCGCGGCGGCATTAACGCGTGGTTGGAACAGCACAATATGTCCTAAACCAGCCGGGTGATGGTCCTTCTAGCGCCTTTGCTTGTCTTCCCTGCCGCGAACAAAGAGGAACCAGATGAGCGGCCCCAAGAAAGGAAGGGCGAAGGTAGCAGCGATAAAGAGCACCTTGGCCGCAATCGTGTACCCAGAAGCGATAATAGAAATAACCGCCGCAATCCAGAACGCGACGAGCAAAATAATGGGAAGGAACCCTAGGAACCACCACGTGTCATTAGGGTTAGTGGATTCTGCTGCTACATAAAGTTCCGAGGTACTCATGATGTCCTTTCGTCGAGCATTTTTATCTCTGGGACAAAGCCAGCATCACGACCACACCTGACTTGCCCTGTACGTTTCCAAGATTAATTCTGCGCCGCACTAGGCTCGTCATCCCCCGGTATGAAATACCGCAGCAAAATCAGACGGATCTAAGAGGTCTTCCGGTGCCCCGTCATCTCTAGGTTCGCTTTGTCGCCGTCCAAGGTGAGGTTTCCCGTCAGGTCCTGCGTGGCCACAGCACCCGATTCGCCTTCCCCATGGGCACGCCACGTTACGGTCACGGTATTGTCAGTCCACTCCAGCTGATTAATATGCCTGCGTGCTGGCTCCATTCCATTACGGGTCCAGTCTTCTACCTGAGTAATGTAATTCAGGTCATTGTCATAAATCAGCAAATTATCTGGCCAAGCCACGCCGCCTTGATCGCAGACATAGGTAATGACAGCTTCATCTTTGCCATCGCCGTTGATATCGGCGTAAGCACCCTTAGGGGTTCCATCCTTGTTGAGCTTTAGCCCAGCGGCAGCATTGGGATATCCAGTCTTTAAGTGCTCGGGCAAAGTCCCATCCACCAACGTGCCGGCGCCATGGTCACACAACGCTGGTACCCACAGGGAGTACAAGTCTTCTACTGGGATGATCTTATTCTCCCCAGAACCTGCTTTTTCCTGGGCCTTTTCCGTCACTGTCGCGGCGCTCGGTTCTTTCGCGGAATCCTCGTCTCCAGCACCTTTATCATCCGTGTCTGAAGGGGCGGTTTCTTCGCTGGCATCTGAAGTTGCGCTAGATCCGGTGAAATTCGGCTTGCTATCGGCATTATTAGACTCATCGGAATTAGAACAACCGGAAACAAAAACGACAGCAGTCACTGCAAGGATCGCGCAAGGAGAGGTGAGAGTTTTAGGCATAAATGCAGCATACAGTGCTAGGGCGGCTAGGTTCGCGGCAATAGAGGCAAAAATGAGAATTGAGCAATCTGGCCGTAACCAGAAGCTACCTAACTATCACCTTGTTGTGAGTGACTTTTGCGGAGGAAGTAGAGGCTGAGCACCGGTCAACACTAGCGATACAAACCGCTCCACTACCGTAGCAACAGAATCCCGTTCTGTTCCTACATAAGTTTCTAGTGCATATTAGTTTTCCACCATCGCTAGAACTCAAGATGGGGTCAGCACATGAATAAACCCCGAGACCAAATGGCCTCGGGGCTTTATTCTCTCGGTTCTTAAATCTTAGAAGCCGAGGATGGAGCGGGTGAACTCGTTAACAGCGTCCGGGACCAGGTAAGGCACCTGACGGAAGAACAGGCTTGCCTGCTCAAGAGCGTCCCAGCCGGTGGAGACTGCGGAGTGTGCTGCTTCCTGTACGTTGGATACGATATCAAAAATCATTTCGAAATTCCTTTCGAGGTTGGAAAAATCTTATACGCGTTTCCGCGCGCAGCAATCATTGTATGCGGTGAGGTGCGGTGATGTGCAAATTTTCAGCAGTCAGTTTGTAGATTTGTTAGAAAATAATCATCCTGGGGTTTAAACGATCTACGTTACCTATTCTTTCATTCTAAAACTTTCGTGCAATAAATTTTAGTTTCAAAGATAATCAGGGGAAGCAGGAAAAGGTCCCACGTTTTCCCGTTCTAGACAGCTGAGTCGTACAGACAAGACAAAACCCCTAGTCAGTCAGGACTAGGGGAATGCTCTCTGCGGAGACGGCGGTGTCCGAATTCATGACTTATTTGACAGTCTGTTCCTGGGTAAGTGGTCGTGATGGTTGACAGGTCAGTCGCGAC
>NZ_JBEHFM010000032.1:0-14838 GCF_040225675.1 Corynebacterium sp. KPL2680 | reverse complement strand
GACTGAGTACGCCAACCAATGGCACCAAACCCAGGAAGGCACTCAAACCGCCCGGTCTTAAAAACCAGCCCGGCCCATGGACAACCCGCACGGGGCCAGTGTGGCTATCCACAGAAATCCACCTTGTTTGCAGTGTTCGATAGCGTTTAGGCGGGCATGTCGGTCTTTGCGGTCATTGATACCGAAACCACCGGCTTTAACAAGCGCTACGACCGCATCATTGAACTTGCTGCCGTGCGCGCTGACGCATACTTCAATCCCGTCGACTCCTGGCACACATTGCTCAACCCTGACACCAAAGCCGTGTCCACTACTCGGGGGACACCCCGCCCACCTCGGCACTCAACCCTGCTGTGGGGGTTACTCGTAGCGAAGCGAGCTGAGCATCCCGGTTTCCATGTGATAGGCGTTATGGCAGTGAAATGCCCACTCACCGGGGTTGTCAGCGATCAGGTCGGCGATCATGGTTTCACCGTGGCGGAGAAGGACGGTGTCCTTGCGTAGTCCGCCGCTGCCGGGCAGCGCCCACGTGTGGCCGTGGATGTGCATGGGGTGGGGCATCATGGTCCTGTTGCGCATGACCATCCGCAGGCGCTGGCCCTCCTGCACGGTCGCGGAGGAGGATTGGCCGTCGGTGAGAATGCTCCATTCGTACGGCATCATCTGCCCGCCCAGGTCGATGCTGACTTCTCGGTCTGGTGTGTCCTCGGGTAGGAGTGCACGGTCTGCTGGCTTCAGGGAGGACAGAAGCAGTCCGGTGGACGACAACTCGGGGAAGTCGACATCGGGGTGGGGGGCTTGGCCGCCGGCGGTGCGGATGACGGCGAAGGCGCGGTCGTCCTTACCCACCGCCAAAGCCGTGAGCGGGAAGATGCCGTCGCCGAGGATGACCTCGACGTCGACACGCTCGCCCATCGACAGGTAGATCGATTCGGTCTCCCTGGGCTGGACGGGGAAGCCGTCGGTGTGGGTGACGGTCATGCGGTGACCACCGAGGGCCACCTTGAAGATGGTGTCACCGCCGGAGTTGATAAACCGCAGGCGGGCCTTGTCGCCCGGGCGAGCCTCGAAGGTCCGGTGAGCACGGGGGATACGTCCGTTGATGAGGTAGTGCGGATACATCACATCGCCGGCATCCCCGCCCAGTACCCGGTCCGGGGTGCCGTGCATCATCTGGCCGTGACCTCCCATTCCCTTCTTTCCGTTATGGTCGCCTGAACCCATTCCGGTGAGCTTGTCGAGCTCATCGTCGGGAGTGCCCTGAATGCCATCGACCCAGTCGTCGAGCACGATGGTCCACTCGACGTCCTGGTCCTCAGCGTCTTGCGGGTCACGGACGATCAGTGGGGCGTGGAGGCCGCGATCAAGCTGCAGGCCGGAGTGGGAATGGTAGAAGTAGGTGCCACTGTGGGGGACTTCAAAAACATAGGAGAAAGACTCGCCAGGTTCAATGGGGTCCTGGGTCATGCCGGGCACACCGTCGGCTGCGTTGTGGAGTGCGATACCATGCCAGTGGATGGAGGTGCTCTCAGGCAGTTCATTGGTGATATCGACCTGGAGGACGTCGCCGGCGGTGGCCTCAATGGCCGCATCCCCGGTGTCAGAGACGTATCCCCACGTCTTGGCTTCGATGCCGCCGATATCCAGAGAGAGGGGCCGGGCGGTCAGTGTCCGGCGCACCGTCGGCTCACCGAGCGCAGTGGGGGTGGGAGTGGGGCGAAGAGAGGAACCTGGTGCCGAGGCAGCGGGTCCAGGGTCGCTGGTGCAGGCGGCCACGGCCCCGGTGCCGGCGAGGACGAGCCCGCCGAGCAGAAACTGTCGTCGGGAAAATCCGTTCATCATGATTTAACCTTCCTTGGTGTTAGATTTCAGTGACACGGGAGACAGGCGCAGGTGAGGACCCTGCTGAGCCATCACGTCAGGTGCAGGTCTGTGACACAGGTGGCACCATCGTCGGCGGTGGAAAACTCCGCGGTGCCGGTACGCCCCTGGTAGCTGACCTCAATCAGGCCGGTGGCATCATCGGGAAGCCAGAAGCCAATAAACCCGTTGTCGAAGGTGGTTGTCGCCTCGTCCACCAGCACCTCACCGGTCGCCTCATCGGTGATCGTGACCTGGATATCCTCATTGTCGAGTTCCCCCAGGCAGGTCGTGAGGCTGTGGTAGAAGCAGTCGTGGGTGGAGGTGAGATAGGGCGCGATCGAGACATACGTCTGATTGTCGGGAAGATCGACCACGACTTCCTGGTCATCGCTCGAGAGCAGCAGTTCATCGGCACGCACTGAAGCGATCAGATCCGTGGGACGCTCAGTGACCTTCTGCCGGTCGAGGTGATCAATGATCTCCACCGCGTCCATGTCGACCAGGCCATGGGCAGTCAGGAATGTGTCCTGGGACACCGTCCCATCGGCGGTGGGTTCCGGGTCGGCGGCCGAACACCCCGTGAGGGCGAGGGCAAGGGCGGCGGTTGCGATCGCTGCTCGTTTCACGTCAATCTCCTTGGATCGTGGTAAGGCCATAAGAAGACACCGCCTCAAGGTCGATGCCATACCTTTATCTAGCACGGGTGCCTGACGGACTAGAATTCAAAACCCTGCTCGCAGCCTTATAACAGGGCGAAAAAGGGGGTGAATTCGGTGGGCTGGGTCACCACCGGAACACCACCCCACAGCCGTGGGCGATGTCCTTCTACCCGCCCTGGGTATGCGGTGCAGGCAGTGAAATCCCTGGTGGCGCCTGCTGAACCGACCAGGGGAGGCGATGCCGCCGGCCCGGGGTGGGGCACAGGGGTGACGGCGGTCGAAGGGTGATGTTTGAAGATTTGATGAAGATTTTCCCGCCGGGTACTGAGCGAGTGGTATTCCCCCCTAGCCGGAGCGATACTGGGGTCTATGGCTGACCGCACACCGACCACCGCCACGCCCCCGGGGCGGGTGCTGGTCGTCGATGATGAACAACCCCTGGCTCAGATGGTGGCTTCCTACCTCATCCGGGCCGGCTTCGATACCCTCCAGGCGCACACCGGTACCCAGGCCGTGGACGAGGCCCGTCGCTTTTCCCCCGATGTCGTGGTGCTGGATCTGGGGCTGCCCGAACTCGACGGCCTAGAGGTGTGCCGACGGATCCGCACCTTCTCGGACTGCTACATCCTCATGCTCACCGCACGGGGCAGCGAGGACGACAAGATCAGCGGTTTGACCCTAGGGGCGGATGACTACATCACCAAACCTTTTAGCATCCGGGAACTGGTGACCCGGGTGCATGCGGTGCTGCGCCGCCCGCGCACCAGCACCACCCCACCGCAGGTGACCACCCCCTTGATCGTTGGTGACCTCATTCTTGACCCCGTCGCCCATGAGGTGCGGGTGGGGAAGACGACCGTGGAGCTCACTCGTACGGAGTTCGAGCTGCTGGTTGCCCTGGCCCTGCGCCCCGGCCAGGTGCTGACCCGCCACGACCTGGTCACCGAGGTCTGGGACACCACCTGGGTCGGTGATGAACGCATCGTCGATGTCCACATCGGCAACTTGCGTCGCAAGCTTGGCACCGACACCCAGGGCCGGGGGTTTATCGACACCGTGCGTGGCGTGGGCTACCGGGTGGGGCAGCCATGAATCACGGACCCGGCCTGACCTTCCGCTTCCTGGCCGCCCAGGTGTTGGTCGTGGTGATTAGCCTGCTGGTGGCCGCGGCCGTGGCCACGATGGTGGGCCCGTCCCTGTTCCATGATCATATGTTGATGACCGGCCGGGAGGACCCCTCGCTGGAGCTGTTCCATGCCGAGCAGGCCTACCGGGGCGCTAACCTGATCACCCTGGTCGTCGCCCTGCCCACCGCCTTGATCAGCGCCCTGCTGGCCAGCCTGTGGTTATCGCGTCGTTTGCGCACCCCCCTGCAGGATCTCACCCGCGCCGCTACCAGCCTGACGGCCGGCAACTCCCGTATCCGCGTGCCTGCCGGAGAAGCAGGCCCCGAGGTCACCACCCTGGCGCATGCCTTCAACACCATGGCCGACCGGCTGGAACACACCGAACAGGTCCGTCGCCAGATGCTCTCTGATCTGGCCCACGAAATGGGCACCCCCTTATCGGTGCTCACGGTCTACCTCGATGGTCTCCAGGACGGGGTCGTGGACTGGAATAATGCCACCCACACGATCATGGCTGACCAACTCACCCGCCTGACCCGGTTGATGGAAGACATCGACGATGTCTCCCGGGCCCAGGAACACCGGATCGATTTGGACCTGGCGGAGGAAGGGCTCGGGGATCTGCTCCATACCGCCGCTGCTGCCGCGGGGGAAGCTTATGCTGACAAAGGCGTCGATTTACAGGTCGAGACCATTACGGACACCACCCGGGTGCTCGTGGACCGGCAACGCTTCGGCCAGGTGATGAGCAATCTCCTGTCGAACGCGCTACGGCACACCCCGGCCGGCGGGCAGGTCCGGATCAGCGTCCACCGACAGGGGGCGTCCACCGCGCTCATCCACGTCGCCGATGACGGCGAGGGCATCCCACCTGACCAGATCGGACACATCTTCGAACGCTTCTACCGGGGGGATGCCGCCCGCAGCCGGGACAACGGCGGGGCCGGTATCGGTCTGACCATCTCCAAGGCATTGATCGAGGCCCATGGCGGCACTCTCACCGCCACCTCCCCGGGACCCAGTCGCGGAGCGGTGTTTGCCCTCCGCCTCCCGCTGTCCCCTCCCAACAGTGAGGAGGCTGCTCGGTGACCACACCCTGGCCCGCGTGAGGGCCGTGCCCTTCACCCCTTGAAAGTATACCCCCGGGGGGTATACGCTAGGGAATATACCCTAGGGGGTATGCGCTAGAGAGCGGCATCGCCGCACCCCACCGAACTGAAGGAGCTTTCCCATGATCACCTCCCCGCCCCGCCTCTTGCCGATGGCCTCCCACGGCTGCAGCTGTTGCGGACCTGCCTCACGTGCCGACACCGCCTCCATCCCTGCCGCCAGCGACTCGTCAGCAGGAGGGTCCTCCCCTAGCTACCAGGTCACCGGCCTGACCTGCGGGCACTGCGCGAAAAGCGTGACCCAGGCCCTTCAGGCCCTCCCCCAGGTCGACGACGTCCAGATTGATCTCGCTGCTGGTGGTGTTTCCACCGTCACGGTCACCGGTGTCGTACCTCCGGTGATGGTTCGCCGGGCCATCGAGGAGGTCGGCTACACCGTCTTATCCTGATCAGTTTTACTCATCATCTCGACCCCGACCGGGTTGAGCGAAAGGAACGTCATGAGCACTCCCCACCATTCGGGTGATCACCATGGTGATCACCCCGCTCCGGAAACAGACCACACCCACCACCCGGATCATGCCAGCCACGAACACCACGCAGATGCCGACACCCACGGCCAGGCGATGCCCCACGATCACCCGCACTCCGCCCTGGACGAAGACCACCACGTTCATAGTCACGGCGAACACGCCGGACACAGCACCGCAATGTTTCGGGACCGCTTCTGGTGGTCGCTGATTCTGTCCATTCCCGTCGTTATTTTCAGCCCCATGGTCGCCCAGCTGCTCGGCTACCACCTCCCGGCATTCCCCGGATCCACCTGGATCCCCCCGGTGCTAGGCACGATCATCTTCGGCTACGGCGGAACGCCTTTCCTCAAGGGCGGATGGAAAGAACTGAAATCCCGCCAACCCGGGATGATGCTCCTGATCGCCATGGCCATCACCGTGGCGTTTGTCGCCTCCTGGGTCACCACTCTGGGGCTGGGCGGTTTTGAGCTGGACTTCTGGTGGGAGCTGGCCCTGCTGGTGACCATCATGCTGCTGGGCCACTGGTTGGAGATGTCCGCTCTCGGGGCCGCGTCCTCCGCGCTTGACGCGCTGGCTGCCCTGCTGCCGGATGAGGCCGAGAAAGTCATCGACGGGACCACCCGCACCGTGGCCATCTCCGACCTGGTCGTCGACGACGTCGTGCTGGTGAGGGCCGGTGCCCGGGTGCCGGCCGACGGAACCATCCTCGACGGAGCCGCCGAATTCGATGAGGCGATGATCACCGGCGAATCCCGTCCCGTCTTCCGCGACACCGGTGACAAGGTGGTCGCCGGTACCGTGGCCACCGACAACACCGTCCGCATCCGGGTGGAGGCTACCGGCGGGGACACCGCCCTGGCCGGGATCCAACGCATGGTTGCCGACGCCCAGGAGTCCTCCTCCCGGGCCCAGGCCCTGGCGGATCGGGCGGCGGCGTTATTGTTCTGGTTCGCGCTGATCTCCGCTCTGATCACCGCGGTGGTGTGGACCATCATCGGCAGCCCGGACGATGTCGTGGTGCGCACGGTCACGGTGCTGGTCATCGCCTGCCCGCATGCCCTGGGCCTGGCGATTCCGCTGGTCATTGCGATCTCCAGCGAGCGGGCCGCGAAATCCGGGGTGCTCATCAAGGACCGGATGGCGCTCGAGCGGATGCGCACCATCGACGTGGCGCTCTTCGACAAAACCGGCACCCTGACCGAGGGTGCGCACGCGGTCACCGGTATCGCGGCAGCTGTCGGCGTCACCGAGGGCGAGCTGCTGGCCCTAGCCGCCGCCGCGGAGGCCGACAGCGAGCACCCCGTGGCCCGCGCCATCGTGGCGGCCGCGGCCGCCCATCCCGAGGCCTCCGGTCGGCAAATCCGTGCAACTGGTTTCAGCGCCGCCTCCGGCCGGGGGGTCCGGGCCACTATCGATGGCGCTGAGATCCTCGTGGGCGGGCCGAACATGCTGCGCGAGTTCAACCTCACCACCCCGGCCGAGCTCACCGACACCACCAGCGCCTGGACCGGGCGTGGGGCCGGTGTGCTCCATATTGTCCGCGATGGTCAGATCATCGGTGCGGTAGCCGTCGAGGACAAGATCCGCCCCGAATCCCGCGCCGCCGTGAAAGCCCTGCAGGACCGCGGGGTGAAGGTCGCGATGATCACCGGCGACGCCCAGCAGGTGGCCCACGCCGTCGGTCAGGACCTAGGCATTGATGAGGTCTTCGCCGAGGTCCTGCCCCAGGACAAAGACACCAAGGTCACGCAGCTGCAGGACCGGGGTTTGAGCGTGGCCATGGTCGGTGACGGTGTCAATGACGCCCCCGCTCTGACCCGCGCGGAAGTCGGTATCGCCATCGGTGCCGGCACGGATGTGGCCATGGAATCTGCCGGGGTGGTCCTAGCCAGTGATGACCCGCGGGCAGTGCTGTCGATGATTGAGCTGTCCCAGGCCAGCTATCGCAAGATGATCCAGAACCTGATCTGGGCCTCTGGCTACAACATCCTCGCCGTGCCGTTGGCCGCCGGAGTGCTCGCCTCGATCGGGTTCGTGCTGTCCCCGGCCGTGGGCGCGATCTTGATGTCTGCCTCGACCATCGTGGTGGCCCTGAACGCCCAGCTGTTGCACCGCATTGATCTGGATCCGGCTCACCTGGCTCCGACCGACGGGAAGGAGGAACACAGTGGGTCGATATCCCCCGTAACCGTTACTGACTGACCTTGTCTCTCGACCCCTAACTCACACCACCTTTGAAAGGAACGCTCATGAAACGCAGCATTACCCTCGCCGCCTTGGTACTGACCTCCACCCTGGCGCTGACCGCCTGCAGCGACGCCACCGACAACTCCGACGATGCCGACACCACCAGCACCACGACGGCAACCGCAGAGACCAACGAGACCCACCAGGAAGACACCACCACTGCCGACGAAGAGCACGGCGGGCACGACCACCCTGCCGACGGCGGGGCACCGCCGGCAGGCATTGAAGAGGCCGAGGATCCCACGTACCCGGTGGGCACCGAGGTCATCCTCACCGCTGACCACATGCCCGGCATGGACGGGGCCACAGCCACCATTTCCGGGGCGTTTGACACCACGACCTATTCGGTCAGCTACACCCCCACCGAGGGTGGGGCCCCGGTTACCGACCACCGCTGGGTCGTCCATGAGGAGCTCGTCGATCCGGGTCAGGCCCCCCTGCCCGACGGGGCGAGCGTTGTCCTGGATGCCGAGCACATGTCCGGCATGAAGGGTGCTGAGGCCACCATCGATTACTCCACCGAGGAGACGGTCTACATGGTTGATCTCACCGTCGACGGGATGACGATGACCAACCACAAGTGGGTCACCGAGAGCGAGATCCAACCCGCCGAATAGTCCACCCACCCTGAACCGCGAGACCAGACAAGGCACCCGCTCCAGAGTCGGTCATCAATCGCTGCCGACCATGCCGAAGCAAACCAGCCACACACGGAACCTGCACGCCCACAGGGCCCACGCTGAGGTAGGCCTTCTGTGTCACTGCTTCTCTTAGTCAGGGAAATATGCCCTGGAATGACCCTGGTGACAGGAGTTCATTCCAGGGCTTTGGGTGCTGTTGCAAAGTTGGGGCAGTAGGAAGAGCGACGTGAAATAATCACAGCCATGGGTATCTTCTCCGGTCGTCATTTCCCCCGTGACATCATTCTGTGGGCAGTGCGGTGGTACTGCCGCTAGGGGTGAGCTACCGAGACTTGGAGGAAATGATGACTTCAGCGGGGTGTGCCGGTTGATCAACCACGATCTACCGCTGGGTCCAGAAATACGCCCCTGAGCTGGACAAGCAAACACGGTGGTACCGGCAGGTACCTGACTGGCAGGCCAGTTCCTGGCGGGTGGTGAGACCTATATCCGGATCGGCGGCAGGTGGTGCTACCTCTATCGGGCGATCCCCGCCGGTGGCCAGACCCTGGACTTTTACCTCTCTCCGAAGCAGAACGTGGCCGCAGCGAAACGTTTTCTGGCCAAGGCTCTCAGATACAATGCGTCAGCCGGGTATCCCAGAGTGATCAACACCGATAAAGCATCCTCCCTAGCCAGGGCAATCGCCGAGTTGAAGTCAGGGGGAACCTGCCCGCCAACAGTGGAACACCGACAGGTGAAATACCTCAACAACATCCTAGAAGGCGACCATGGTCGACTGAAGCGGATCCTCGGGCCGAAAGGTACGTTTAAGAACCGGACATCTGCATATCGGACGTTGAAAGGGATGGAGGCGATGCACTCATTGCGGAAAGGGCAAGGCACTGTGTTTGACCTCACGGGCAACCGAACCCGGACGCGGTGATCGTCAACAGGGTCTTCGAGGGACCTGACCCCCTGGTGGTGGACACGCTGAAACCAGCATCTCGCTGGGGAAGTGAGGTACCTTTCCACCATGCCACGCAAGACCTACACCGAGCAGTTCAAGCGCGACGCAGTCTCGTTGTACGAGTCGACCCCCGGAGCAACGCTCAACGCGATCGCCTCCGATCTCGGGCTCAACCGCAACTCCCTGCGCACCTGGCTCGACGCCTTCGGCACCGGCACCAAAACCAACGCCAACGGTAAAAAAAGTCGCCAGCCCCATTGCCGCAGCCAACAGCGCACGCACGCCTGCTGAAGGACTCTCCGACGCCGAACGCATCCGCGTGCTGGAACGCGAAAACGCCAAGCTCCGGGAGGAACGAGAGATCCTCCGCAAGGCGGCCAAATATTTCGCGGAAGAGACGAACTGGTGAACCGCTTCCGGTTCGTTGATGACAACCGAGGCCTCTACGAGGTCAAGCGGTTATGTGAGGTTTTGAAGATCAACCGGTCCTCGTATTACAAATGGAAATCAGCTGCTCCTGCCCGCCGGCGACGCGTCCTTGACGACGCGGTGCTGGGAGCGAGGATCAAGGCCGTGTTCACGGCCGAGAACGGCTGTTACGGGGCGAAACGCGTGACGGCGGCCATTAACTCCGATCCAGCCAACGACGCCCTTTTCAATCACAAGCGCACCGCCAGGTTGATGCGCCAGATGGGCCTGTTCGGCTACACCAAAAAACGCCGGGTGAAGACCACCGTGTCTGCGAAACGGGCTCCGAAGTTGCCCGACCTGCTGAAACGCCGGTTCACCGCGGAGAAACCGAACACCATCTACGTCGGCGATATCACGTACCTGCCGATCGCGGACGGGTCGAATATGTACCTGGCAACCGTCATCGACTGCTATTCACGGCAGTTGACCGGTTTCGCGGTCGCCGACCACATGCGCACGGAGTTGGTCGAAGAAGCCCTCACGATGGCCCACAGGGTCCGAGGCAACCTTGACGGGGCGATTTTCCACTCCGATCATGGCAGCGCCTATACCTCTGAGCAATACCGGAAGCTGTGTGAACGATTCGGTCTCACCCAGTCGATGGGAGCAATCGGGACGAGCGCGGACAACTCGTTGGCGGAGTCGTTCAACGCCACGCTGAAACGGGAAGTCCTCCAGGACGAGTCCGTTTTCCCAAGTCAGCTCGTATGTCTTCGGGACGTGTTCCGGTGGTGCACGCGCTACAACACCAAGCGCTTGCACTCGTGGTGCGGCTATCGCTCGCCGAACGCCTTCGAAGCCGCCGGATCAGCTACACTTACGATCTCATCTTGATTAAATCCCCGTGTCCACTTTCCGGGGTTCGGGCCCGAGACGGCCTAACAACGCCCACACGCAGCGGCCATCAGGAAATGAGAAACTGAGTCTTCGCTGCTCTCCGCCCAACTTTGCAACAGCACTAAACAATCACTCAACGACCTGCGCATTTGCTCAAACTTTCACCACACAGCGATCCCAGTCAGAATTCGAGTATCGGCCCGCGATCTATCCAGACGGCAACCCGCCGTCAGAAAATCAAATCCGCAACCAATGCTTCATTCATCGCCACCTCAAATGTTTGGCACACAAAATTACAGCAACACGTCGAATCGGAATCCTAAGCATCCTGCGGATGCAAATGACTAAAGGAATCGCGTGCTTCCTGTTAAACGATGCGGATATACTGAGACGCTAATAAATCTCAACCTATAGAGTGAAGCCCACTCAGGCCGTAAACATCCATCAACCTCGCATGTAATGCCGCGGGAGCAATCGGAAGAAGCGAATCATTGGACGAACCGTTAACAACACTCACGGTTAAGCTCGATCACTTCACACCCCAAGGAACGCCGATGGTGCGTTTACCAAATGGGCTGCTTTTAGCCGGGAATCAAGAGATCAAGACATTGAGCCCTAAGGTAGGCGACATCCTCGTGTATTCCTCGGGCTGGGAAATCGCATCCGACGAGAGCTGGGAGGTTAAGGCCCAAATTGGGGTTATCGAACAAAAGTCCGGCCCCGACGAAATTCTTATGAAGACTCCAGACGGGTATGCCCACAAGTTGGTGCATAAAAATGCTCGATGGAGTCTGGGAGATTACGCCCTCTTCAATGAGAGTTCTTCGATTTTGAGAGTCATCCCACAAGAAGCAGCGCGAAAAAGCACTATCGAGGATGAAGCCAGTGCCTCGAAGTTTCGTATTGACCTAGACCCTGAGAGATTTCAGTGGGACTATTTTGTCGGCTCGCAGGAGATACTGACCGACGCAAAACAAATAGTAGAGTTGTACACCACGCTGGAGGGACGAGAGTTAATCTCACAGATGAAGGTTGATCCTGTACACGGGATCCTTTTCGCAGGTCCACCGGGAACTGGGAAGACCTTTTTAGCTCAAATAATGGCAGCCCAGTCTGGGTCCGCCTTCTATTTGGTTACAACCGCGTCTCTAGGTGGTCAGCTAGTCGGGCAAAGTGAAGAACGACTTGAAGCAATATACGAGGACGCTGCTAAACAAGAAATGTCAATCATTTTTGTTGATGAGATTGATGTTTTAACTAAAGACCGTTCGAATGCGTATGAAAACGGTTCCCGTCTCGTTAATGTATTTCTCACGAACATGGACGGAGTAGGGGCACCTGAAAATGTCCTAACTATCGGGGCAACCAACCGTATTTCCGACATTGACCGCGCACTGCGCCGACCCGGGAGGTTTGACCGCGAAGTATATTTTCGTCTACCGAATCAAATGGACCGTCTTGAGATTTTAAAGTCTCGCACGCCAACGCTAGCCAACGATATTGATTTCGATAAAATTTCGTCACAAACCGAAGGATGGACTGCCGCAGAACTACGGTCGATTCTCCAGTACTCAGGAGAGTTAGCTGTCATCGAAGGTCGTTCAAGAATATATAATGATCACTTTCTTTTGGGATTTGAAAAAGCGACTACCGCGCGAAATGCTCGAAAGGGCGAAGAAAAGTGAATATTAAGAGTTGGTTCCGAAACTATAGGAAGAAGCAGGAAAGCTTCCGTCGCTCACGGATTCTAAGGAAAATCGAGCGGCTTTCCCGTAAAGCGTCACCGCTGGGCGACATAAGACAGTTCCTCTATCTCGATGAATTGGCTCTTCGTAGCTTGTATATCTCCCGGTTCGGTCCTGAGGATGCCAAAACGACCCTTACTCAGACGAGAACAAAGGACTTAGGATTAACACTCGGAGGCGGTGCGTCCATTTCTCACCTCAATGATAGGGCCTCGAATGGCAGATCATCTATCAGCTTCCGATCTGGAAAAAGCAGAGCCCTACAGATCGAACAAGTCTCTTCAGAACAGTCTCTTTTCAGAGATTTTGTGTCGAGAGAATCCTATGCCGGAAAAGAAAGTCAGATCTGGGACGGCGTGCCGCAATCCAGCATTCAACGAGAGTTACTGCCTGGTCGACTACACCGCGGGCAACTAATTCAGGTCAGAATACGCCTAGAAGCCCATTCAATTTATGCCTATAGCACCATTGCTAACGCGCTTGTCGAAACCTCGGCCAATACTCCAGCGCTTGGAATTTCCCAGGATGACACCTTTATCCAGGCCGCCCAACTAATTCAGCAAATGCTAATCGGCCAAATTCCAATAAACTCGGAGCTCGTTGATTGGGACTGGGACGAAGAAGCTAGCACACTCATCCGTCGATCTGATGACAAGGCAAATAGTCCTATTCGTCTTGTCGGTCTTACCCAACTCGACAACTATTGGGGAGATGTTCGAGGCTTTCTTTTCGACCAATCCGAGTGCATTGCCCTGGTTCGAGTTAGCCAAGATACCCCCTCGACTAGCTGGTCTCCCCTCAAGCTCTTCGATGCTGCTAGGGGATTGCCTGGCTTCGACGGCTTTGATACAAAAATCGCCGAGTTGAATTCCTTGTTAAGCGGAAAGCAGAAAGCAGAAACACCGCTTTCAGATGCAGTGGAAAGAATCCTCAGCCATTACCTACAAATCAGAACCGACAATGAGGAGCTCAAGGTTCAACTAGAGCCACGAGTTAACGAAATAGCTCAAATGGTTCCCAATAGTTCTCAAAGTCAACTTAATGATGCATTTAACCAAGTTGATGTTTTACTTTCGTCGTCGGGAAGCACAGAAACCACTCCCGATGAGATCGGAAACTTGCGAAGCAAGGCAATTAAATTAGGCCGAGGAACCGGAGCTCCACTAAAGAGCGAGGAAAACGTCTTACGCCCACCGAACGATGATTCAGATCTCTATTTGGTAGGCGATATCATCGCTCTGTACTGGTAAAGACTATTTAACCCGTAGTGACTATTTCACCGTCATTCGCAAGAGAGGGATCGGAAGCTTTGCGTATGAGGGCTACTTCCTCAGTCACGGCAGAAAGCGCGCACCGCGCTCCCCACACGTGAGAAAATCGAGCCTTCCTCTATAGCGGAGCAACAGTCTTACAAAGCGTCTCCTACAAGACACAGACAGCACAAGCATAACTGGAGCCGCTGCAGGGACAATAGGCCTGTCACCTTGGACCAACACACTGATATATGACCTATCGACCGCGCCCGCATCCGCCTCTTTCGGAGTCATATACCTTGGGCTCTTCCCCACGGCAATAGCATTCACCGCATGGGGATATATTTTATCGCGCACGAGCGCTGGGAAACAGCAGCCACGACGCACCTTGTCGCTGTGGTCGTTTTGCTCATGCCAGCATTAATCCTCGGGGAAGTGAAGTGATACTGCGCTACTAACTGCGCCGTCTTAAACGAGGTCTGTGTTTTCCTGATCCCGTCGTGTGCCAAATATAGCCACCAGCGTTAACCGTGCCGAGCAACTTGTGGTTGTGGATACCGGCTAGCACCTTGGTGGCAATGCGCTCAGTGGCCACAATCTGATAAGGGCGCATAATCCGCAACACTGTGGCCGAAATATTTTGCGTACCTCAACCTCTAAGTCGTGCTCACCTGAATTCTCATGAGTGACATGTAAACCTGCTCTCACACCCTTGGTAGAACACACAGAATCGTCATGGTAAAGACCCTCAATGTGAAGTGGGAAGATTGTAGACCGGCTAAGATGCCCACACTACGCTGCGGCTTCACCAGTGGTAAGAGGCCCTCGCCCGCCTTGAAGGCGCTCTGAACCTCCAAAGCCCTTACTCCACCACCCTGCGAGTGAAGCGAAAGCCATCGTTACTTACTTTTCTCCAATCATAAGATCCACGAGAGCTCCTAGATTGTTAGCGCACCTCTTACCGTTTTCAGCAGGCCTGTTACGACGGCATCCCAGTGCCCATCTTCGGTCTCTACGATTCAGGATTTGTGGTCCCACTATGTCGTTTCGCAAGTTCATTAGCTAGATCAGCAGTGATTTTTACTGCTTCCGGGGGATCGGTGACCCAGATGTGGTCCCCAAACTGAAGCAATTGCCTTACCCCCTGAATATCCGCATATCCCACCACGATACGGACAAAGTTTTCGTCCACGGGTTCATAATGGATAAGCCGTGATCCCAAAATACGAGATGCCATATCAAGCCGAGTCGCTCGAAGAAGTGCGGTGATTCGAACTGGCATGTCTTCTTCTAATTGCTCAACGAGCTGCGCCCACACCCTTTTGCCAGGTTGCGTCCAGTAGCGTGGTGTATCTGTAACTGACGGTGGGCCCCTTATGAATGAGGCCGGCGACCACCGTAGTA